>JAYRQH010000220.1:0-12950 GCA_041910715.1 Bergeyella sp. | reverse complement strand
TGTATCTGGTTGCTTTTCTGTGGTTTTTGTATCCGTACTTGGGCGAAATGAAAATTCCTGTTTTTCTTTATGCATTCGCAATTTCAACCATGTTATACGCGGCATTAAACACAAAATCAAAATTCTTGATTTTTGGAGCATTATTTTTTGTAATTTCCGATTCCATTCTAGCGTATAATTTGTTTATTGATAAGAGTTTAGCAACGAACCTTTTGGTGATGATCACCTATGTCGCAGCACAAGTTTTATTAGTTATGGGAATGATTAAGCAAGAGAATCAAAATAAAAAAATTGCATAAAGTGAAACATTTAGTCATTTTTTGCGTCTAATACACAAAATCGAAAATAATATGATCAAAAGAATTTCTACTAGCTTTTTGGTTGCAGCATTAGCGTTTAACGCATTCGGGCAATCTTATGATTGGAAGGAAGCAAAAAGTGGTGGTTACACCTACAAGTACGTAACTAATGACCCAACAGGAGCTCGTTTCTACACACTAAAAAATGGCTTAACTGTCATTTTAAGTCCAACGCCTAAAGACCCAAGAATCCAAGCCTATGTGGCAGTGAAGGCGGGAAGTAAAACCGATCCGGCGACCAATACAGGTTTAGCGCATTATTTGGAGCACATGCTTTTCAAAGGAACAGATAAATATGGCTCACTGGATTGGAATAAAGAGAAGGCCGAACTTGATAAAATTGACGCTTTGTACGAGCAGTACAATAAGTCGAAAGATGAAAATCAAAGAAAAGCCATTTACAAGAAAATTGACTCAGTTTCCGGGGTTGCTTCCAAATTTGCAATCGCCAACGAGTACGACAAAATGATGTCGGCAATGGGAGCGCAAGGAACAAACGCGTGGACCTCTTTTGAAGAGACCGTGTACACAGATGATGTGCCTTCAAGTTCAATTGATAAATATTTAGCCGTTCAAGCAGAACGTTTTAGAAATCCAATTCTACGAATCTTCCACACCGAGCTAGAGGCTGTTTACGAAGAAAAAAATAGAAGTTTGGATAGCGATGGTTCAAAAGTTTTCGAGACGTTATTTTCCAATCTATTTTTAAATCACAACTACGGGAAGCAGACGACAATTGGTACCATTGATCATCTTAAAAACCCTTCGTTGGTAGAAATCCGTAAGTATTTCAACAATTACTACGTACCAAACAACATGGGTGTGGTGATGTCTGGAGATTTTGATCCGGACAAAGTGATTGCAAAAATCGATAAAGATTTTTCCTACATGAAATCAAAGCCGGTTTCTAAATATACATTTCAGGCCGAAACGCCATTAACAAAACCGGTGGTTAAAGAAATTGTAGGTCCAGATGCAGAAAGTTTAACGATGGGCTTCCGTCTTCCTGGAAATAAGGCAAAAGATGCATTAATGGCTGATTTGGTGGGTTCTATTTTAACCAACGGAAAAGCAGGTTTGCTTGACCTAAACTTGGTTAAAAAACAAAAACTTCTTCGAGCGGGAGCATTCACATATACGTTAATCGACCATGGAGTTCTGTATTTATCAGCTTCGCCAACAAACGGTCAATCGTTAGAAGAAGTGCAAGCTTTAGTTTTAAACGAAATTGAAAATCTTAAAAAAGGTAATTTCGACGACGATTTAATTCCATCGATTGTAAACAACATCAAAAAGGAAAAGATTCAAGGTACCGAATCGTACGGAGCCCGTGCTTCGCAATTGGTAAGCGCCTTTACGTCTGAATTGGATTGGAAAACTCAAGTAGCTTACGTAAACGATTTGTCTAAAATAACGAAAGCCGATATTGTTGCTTTTGCAAATAAATATTTTGGGAATAATTATGTAGCGGTTCTTAAAAGAAAAGGTGAAAATAAAGATTCTCAGAAAATTGAAAAGCCAAGCATTACACCAGTAGAAACGAACGCAGATAAACAATCCGCATTTGTAAAAATGGTGGACGATATGCCAAGTACAGCTTCTCAACCTATTTTCTTGGATTACAACAAAGATATCCAAAAAGCCAAACTAGGAAATGCTGAAGTTCTTTATGTTGAAAATAAAGACAATGATTTGTACCGTTTACGATACCGCTATAAAATTGGATCGCTGAATGATCTTAAAATGCCATTGGCTGCTCAGTACATTCAGTTTTTGGGTACCGATAAAAAATCAGCAGAAGATATTTCTAAAGAGTTTTATAAAATTGCATCCAGTTTCAACATCGCAACGGCAGATGAGTATACAACGGTAACTATTGAAGGATTACAAGAGAACTTTGATAAAGCTGTAAAATTATACGAAGATTTAATCCTGAATGTAAAAGCAGATGATACTGCACTGAAAGCTTTAAAAGCAAGGTTAACAAAAGCGAGAAAAGATGCAAAAGCAAATAAGGGCGCCATTTTATCAGGATTAACGAGTTATGCTTTATATGGTCCTAATAACAAATTCAACAACACCTTAAAGGATGCCGAATTAGAAGCGATCTCAGCCAAAGAATTGGTGGACAAAGTAAAAAATCTTAATCAATATGCGCAAACGGTAATCTACTACGGACCTGCAAAACTGAATGAACTTACCTCAATGTTGAAGCCACTTCACACCGTGCCATCTCAATTTGCTACTGCAGCGCCAGCTAAAGTCTTTAAGCAAACCGAACAAACAAAAAATCAGGTTTTATTTACCGATTATGATATGGTTCAGGCGGAAACGAGATGGTTGCGCAACACAAACCAGTACGATCCAAAAGAAACAACCATGGTTAATGTTTTCAACAATTACTTTGGTGGAGGAATGGGATCGATTGTTTTCCAAACCATTCGTGAGAGTAAAGCATTGGCTTACAGTACTTATGGATATTATGTTCAGCCAGCTAAAAAAGACGACCGTTATTATATGATGGGGTACGTGGGTAGCCAAGCAGATAAATTTAATGATGCAACAACCGCGATGAATCAGTTGTTGACGACAATGCCTGAACTTTCTAAGAATTTACTTTTAGCTAAGAGTCAAGTCAAGAAAGACATCCAAACGGAGAGAATTACGCAGGATGGCATCATCTACAATTATTTGGCGGCGCAGCAGTTAGGTTTGAAAGACGATATCCGAAAATCGATTTATCAAAATGTAGATTCGGTAACGATGGATGATGTTAAAAAATTCCACAACACATATTTCGCTTCCAAGCCGTACACCTACGCCATTGTAGCTTCAGAAAAGAAATTAC
Organism: Bergeyella sp.; assembly: GCA_041910715.1. GTDB lineage: Bacteria > Bacteroidota > Bacteroidia > Flavobacteriales > Weeksellaceae > JAFAFC01. The sequence continues at coordinate 9,743 of JAYRQH010000220.1, read as the reverse complement.
CAATGAGCGAGATGCAAAAATTGGGTGAAGTAAAGAAAATTACACTTGAAGAATTATTCGGTTATTAAGAATGATTTTATAGATAAAAGGTCGGTCTCAGTACTATGAGGCCGATTTTTTTTATCTTATTTCTAGCATTTCAAATTCTGACTTCAAAACAGTCGTGTCAGAAGTTTTCAGTATTTTTACATCAAATCAGATTTTATGAATCCATTTACTCAGCCAATGCTTCGTGAAGATGCATTAAAAGATAAAGTAGCCATTGTAACGGGTGGCGGAAGCGGTCTTGGAAAATCCATGACAAAATATTTTTTAGAATTAGGTGCACATGTTGTCATCACATCGCGTAATTTGGAGAAATTGCAAGCTACTGCTACAGAGCTTGAAGCCGAAACAGGAGGTAAAGTACTTTGCGTTGCTTGCGATGTGCGCAATTGGGATGAGGTGGAAGCTATGAAAGATGCTGCTATAAAGGAATTTGGTAAAATTGATATTTTACTGAATAATGCGGCTGGAAACTTTATTTCACCAACCGAACGATTGACTCATTCTGCATTTGATTCAATATTGGATATTGTTTTGAAAGGAACAAAAAACTGTACGCTTTCCGTCGGTAAGTATTGGATTGACAATAAACTTCCAGGAACGGTGCTCAATATCGTAACAACGTACGCGTGGACGGGTTCGGCATACGTGGTCCCATCGGCTTGTGCAAAAGCTGGGGTTTTGGCGATGACACGCAGTTTGGCGGTTGAATGGGCAAAATACGGAATTCGTTTCAACGCAATTGCTCCTGGTCCGTTCCCGACTAAAGGGGCGTGGGACCGTCTTTTACCAGGGGATTTACAGGAAAAATTTGATATGCGAAAGAAAATTCCACTTCGTAGAGTTGGAGAACATCAAGAGTTGGCCAATTTAGCAGCCTATCTCGTATCCGATTTTTCGGCTTTCGTTAATGGCGAAGTGGTTACAATTGATGGTGGCGAATGGCTGCAAGGCGCTGGTGAGTTTAATATGTTGGAAGCGATACCGACAGAAATGTGGGATATGCTCGAGCAAATGATTAAAGCCAAAAAATCAAAATAGTAAATTCTACTTAAAACTATAAATGCGAACGTTAAGTTCGCATTTTTTATTGGTGAATCTGTTGGTTTTAGTACATTTACAACACATAATAATCACACAATGCATCTTAGTAAAAAAGTCATTCTATTCACATTTTTCCTTGTTTCTATTTTCAGCTTTTCCCAAAATTTCAATGCTGTACGCGATTTGGCAAATAGGCAATTTCCGTGGCTTAAAAATAAAGTAGTTATTCATCAACTGAAGAACATAAACGGTAAAGATAGTTTTGAAATTCAAACAAAAGGAAGAAAACTTCATATTGCAGCAACTTCGGTTAGTGCAGCATCAAAAGCGTTGGACTATTACGTTAAGCACTATGCGCATCAAAGTATTTCGCATATGGGAAACAATGTTCAGCATTTAGCCAATATTCCATTGATTAACGGGACAATAAAAAAAGATTCGGAGGTAAAATACCGGTATGCGCTTAACTATTGTACAATAAACTATTCTTTTAGTTTTTATACTTGGAAGGATTGGGAAAAAGAATTGGATTGGATGGCACTCAATGGTGTGAATATTATGCTTGCGCCCGTAGGAACGGAGCAGGTTTGGTACAATACGCTCGTAAAATTAGGATACACCGATCAGCAAGCGCGTGAGTTCATTCCAGGTCCTGGATTTACAGCTTGGTGGCTGATGGGCAATTTGGAAGGTTGGGGCGGAATCATGAGTCTTACTCAAATTAAACAACAGGCAGAGCTTCAGAAAAAGATTCTCAAAAAGATGGATGAATTGGGTATTGAGCCTATTCTTCAAGGTTTTTACGGGATGGTACCTCATGATTTGGCTCAAAAATTAGACAATTTTAAAGATGCGCCCATTATTGATCAGGGAAAATGGGTTTTTACTGAATTTACAAGACCTGGAATTCTGGTTCCTACCACACCACACTTTAAAAAGATTGCTGATGTTTATTACTCCGAAATGAAGAAGTTGTATGGAAACGATATTCATTATTTTGGGGGCGAACCTTTCCATGAGGGCGGGAAATCAAACAATGTTAATATCGCTGAAGTTGGACACCAAGTACAGGACGTTATGCAAAATCATTATCCTAAAAGCACGTGGGTGTTGCAGGGATGGCAGAAAAATCCTTCGGATGAGTTATTGAAAGGCTTGAAAAAAGAAAATGTACTGATCATCGAACTTTTTGGCGAGAATACCGATAATTGGAACGAAAGAAAAGGCTATAACGCCACATCATTCATTTGGTCGAACGTAAGTAATTTTGGGGAAAAGAATGGCTTGTACGGAAAGCTGCAACGTTTTATCGATGAGGTTTTCCGAATTAAGGAAAGTCCCTATCAAAAGAATTTGGCAGGTGTCGGGATTATTCCAGAGGGTATAATCAATAATCCGGTAGCCTATGAACTGATGCTGGATTTGGCTTGGCATAAAGAAAAACCCAATCTTGATTCGTGGTTAGAAAAGTATGTAGTGTCCCGTTACGGCAAATCTAACCCTCAAATAATCCAAGCATGGAAAGAATTTGCACAAACTGTGTATTCCAGTCCAAAAGTCTATCAGGAAGGTCCATCCGAAAGTATTTTCTGTGCTCGCCCCTCATTAAAAATTAAATCGGTTTCTTCTTGGGGAACTCGAAAACGTAATTATGATATAGAGCGTTTCAAAAATGCCGTTAAGGTTTTTGCTTCCGTACAAAATGATTTTAAGACTAGCGAGACCTATCAGAATGATTTGGTTGATTTCCTTCGGCAAGTATGGGCGGATAAAGGTGATGCTGCTTTCGCGGATCTCGTAAAAGCGATAGAGTCAAAAAATACCACAGCAATTTCCAATTCAGGAAACCAATTTTTGGAAAAGATTAAGATTCAGGATGAATTGTTAAGTAGAGGCGAATACTTTACGCTAAATCGATGGCTAAATCAAGCACATGATTACGGCGCAAATTTACCCGATAAGAATCAAGTTATGTATAATGCAAAGTCACAGATTACGTTTTGGGGTCCTGATAATCTTCCCAAGACTACTTTACGGGATTACGCACACAAAGAATGGAATGGTCTATTAGGCTCTTTGTACTACGATCGATGGAAACTTTTTATTGATAATGCAAAAAACAATCTCACGACTCCCGCAAAAACATTCTACGAAATGGAGGTTCAATGGGCGAAAAATGCGATACAACCTTCAACTAAAACGATAGATGAACAAAAGTTTTTGAAAATTCAAGAAACAATTCTGAAATAATTACTACCTATCTCAAAACTACGTTTATGAAAAATTTTAAAATTGCAGCATCGTTGCTGGTTTTGGTTTTTTCGGCAAGTCAATATTTTGCCCAAGAAACAGATAAATATAGCTATACAGAGGCTTTTAAACCAATTTATACAACAACAGCTACGGAAACCCGTTCTGCCAGTGGGCAACCTGGTCACAACTATTGGCAAAATAGAGCCGACTATAAACTGAAGGCATCCCTAAACGATACTAAAAAAGAGATTACAGGAAGTACAGAAATTACCTATACCAATAATAGTTTTGATAATCTTGGTTTTCTGTGGTTGCAGCTCGATCAAAATTTGTTTAAAAAAGATTCACGCGGAAATGCAATTATCCCTATGGGGGGAAGTCGTAATGGTGCTAAAGGGCAAGTATTTGATGGGGGATATACAATTTCTTCAATTGAAATAACGACACTTAATGGTAAGAAAGTTAAAGTAAACCCAACATATCGTATTAGCGACACGCGGATGCAAATTGATCTTCCACAAGAGCTAAAAGCAAAAGGCGGTGTTGTTCATTTAAAAATTAATTATTCGTTTGTTTCTCCAGATTACGGTTCGGATCGAATGGGTGTTCAAGAAACAAAAAATGGGAAAATATTTATTGTTGCGCAGTGGTACCCAAGGATGTGTGTCTATGACGATGTCATGGGTTGGAATACGCTTCCGTATCTTGGAGCGGGTGAGTTTTATTTGGAATATGGCGATTTTACTGCAGAATTTACAGTTCCGTCAAATCATTTTGTAGTTGCATCTGGGGAATTGGTTAATGAAAAGGAAGTTTACACTAACGATCAAATTAAAAAATGGAATGAAGCGCGAAAAAGCGAAAAGACGGTGATGATTCGCTCGGCAGAAGAGGTTAACAATGCTGCAAAATCAGCATCTGGAACGAAAACGTGGAAATTTAAGATGGACAATACCCGTGATTTTGCGTGGGCGTCGTCGCCAGCGTTTATAATTGATGCTGCAAAAATTAATCTGCCATCAGGAAAAAAATCTCTCGCAATATCAGCATATCCAGTTGAAAGTGATGGTAACAATGGCTGGGAACGCTCGACAGAATATACAAAAGCGTCCATTGAGCATTACTCAAAACAATGGTTTGAATATCCGTATCCAGCGGCAACTAATGTGGCTGGGAACGCCGGTGGAATGGAGTATCCAGGAATCGTCTTCTGCCATATGAATTCTAAAGGCGAAGATTTGTGGGGTGTTACAGACCATGAATTTGGACACATTTGGTTTCCGATGATTGTTGGTTCCAATGAGCGGATGCATGCGTGGATGGACGAAGGTTTTAATACATTTATTAATGGAATTTCAACAGAGAACTTCAACAAAGGCGAGTACCATCGCAATCAACCATTGCAATCGATGGCGTTGTTCTTTAACAATTCGCGTTTTGAAGCGGTTGAGACACCTCCAGATAACATGAAGGAATCCAATTTGGGTGCTTTAGCTTACTACAAACCAGGCGCTGGACTTCAAATCTTACGGGACAACATTTTGGGCAAGGAAGTTTTTGATAAAGCGTTCCGAGAATATATCAAAAGATGGGCGTATAAGCATCCTACACCGGATGATTTCTTCCGAACAATGGAAAATGTTTCGGGCGAAGATTTGTCCTATTTCTGGAGAGGTTGGTTCCTAAATAGATGGAAAATCGATCAGGCAATTACCAATGTTTCCTATGTAAACGGAGATCATACGAAAGGTTCGGTATTTACTGTGGAAAATGTTGGGAAACTTCCGATGCCTATGGAGTTGGAAATTAAGTTTAAAGATGGCAGCAAAGAGATTACAAAGCTACCAGTTGAAGTTTGGAAGCGCAACACCGAATGGAAATTCAGTTTGCCAACAACGAAGGAAATTTCTGTAGTAACCATAGATCCTCGTAAAAGCTTACCTGACGCCAATACCGCAAACAATACATTTAATTTCGGTGCAAAGTCAGAAAAGATGAACTTAAAAGACTATGTGGGAAGTTTTAAGTCCAAAGAAACTCCTTTAAAATTTACTCTTAAAGAAGAAGGCGGGCAGCTGATGGCTCAAGCAACCGGACAGGAATTTTTTCCGCTATCCTACGATGGAAATAATCAATTTTCCTTCGCAATTGCAGATATTAAAGTAGTATTTAGTAAGGATAAAAAGAGTTTTGATATTACACAAGGTGGTAAGACAGTGTCGTTCACTCGAGAATAAAAACAAAAAAAATAATGAAATCGATGTCGTAAAGGCATCGATTTTTCGTTTTCGTTAAGAATGTTTGTTACCTTTGATTATCAATTAGTATGTATGAGAAACTATATTTTTATTCTTTTTTTATTTTGCTATCAGTTAGGTAGTAGTCAACAATTTAAAGTGATGACGTTTAATATTCGCTTGTCACTGGAATCTGACAAAGAAAATGCGTGGACTAAGAGAAAGGACGATGCGATGGCTTTAATGGCATATTATCATCCCGATATTTTGGGCATACAGGAAGCGCTTCCTCAGCAAATGCGTGATATTCAGGCAAAACTAACATCGTACAAACATATCGGTGTTGGGCGAGACGATGGTAAAGATGCAGGCGAATATTCAGCTATTTTTTATGATCACACGCGGCTAAAAGTTCTAGAGTCGGGAACCTTTTGGTTAAGTGAAACGCCAGAAGTACCTTCCAAAGGCTGGGATGCTGCTTATCCTAGAATTTGTACGTATGGCTTATTTAAAGATGTAAAATCAGGTAAAAAATTCTGGGCACTTAATTTACATTTTGATCATGTAGGTAATGTAGCGCGAGTAAAATCATCGCAAATGATTTTAGACCGAATCAAAAAAATGAATCCAAAAAACTATCCATTGGTGCTCACGGGAGACTTTAATCTAACAGAAGATACAGAGCCAATTCAAATTATGTCAAAATCATTGGATGATACATTTTACCACACAAAAACGCCGCATTATGGTCCAAAAGCGACATGGCAAGCTTTTGACGTGAATACCATTGCTAAAGATCGTATTGATTACATTTTTGTTAAAGGATTTCAAGTACTTTCGAATCGCACCATAAATGATCGCCGAAGCAATAATCTGTATCCGTCGGATCATTTTCCTGTCATGGCGGAGATTACGTTAACGAAATAGCTCAAACCTCGTGTCTTTCCAATTGAAAAATAAACTGCTTCTGTTCGTCGCACTTGTAAGTCTCGGATTCTTTGCCAAGGCTCAGCTTTGTGGTGGTTCGTTTGGTGATCCCGTTTTTAAAGAAGATTTTGGTAGTGTTTCGTCGTCGCAGACTATTGTCAGTGGCCCATTGCAGTTGCCAGCAACAACATCCTACACGTATTCTTCTCGATTTCCGCCTAACGATGGAGAGTACACGATTACAAATAAAGTAACATCTGTGAATGGTTGGGCTTGGGTGACAATGGAAGATAATACTGCCGAGGCTGATGGAACGTATGGTAATATGCTTGTTGTTAATGCAAGTCATAATCCTGGAGAATTCTACCGTCGCCGGGTGTCCAGTCTTTGTCCTAATCAGGTCTATCGGTTTTCTGCTTGGGTTCTGAATCTAATTCAACCGGGTTTCAATCAAATAAAACCGAATGTTACGATGCGGATTTTGAGTTCGTCGGGTGCAATTTTGGGTGAAGTGAGTACGGGTGATATTGCGGAAGATCAAGAATGGAAAAATTATTACATTGATTTTCGTTCAACTGTGGGATCAGGTGAAGTGGATGTTGTGCTAATCAACAATGCTGCGGGAGGTATTGGGAATGATATTGCGATCGACGATATCACCTTCAGTCCGTGTGGTGCCCGAGTCTCTTTTACGGCAAATGCTCCTGTTTTTACAGGTGTGTGTGATAATTTATCTAGCTTTGAAATGACTGCGGATGTTCCCTTGGGAACGTTTACTGATCTTCGTTATATATGGCAAAAAAGTTCCGATAATGGTAAGACATGGCAAGATCTTTCTGCTGCCCCAACAACGAACCCAAAGTTACTTGTGGCTTCTGAAACCTATAAAAATGGAGATCAGTTTCGTTATGTGGTGGCTGAGCAAAGTAATATTTTGTCTCCTAATTGCCGAATTGCTTCCGATGCTTCTACGATTCAAATTTTTGGTTACCCGAAAGCTCCAGAGTACAAAGAGTATAATTTTTGTCTAGGTTCTTCGGACGTGCTTCAGTCCGGAACGAATATTAAATGGTATACTTCCAAAACGTCTAATGACGGCAGTATGACGGCGCCTCACGTGGATACCTCGAAATTGGGATTGTACCGATATTGGATTTCTCAAACATTAAATGCCTGTGAAAGTGAACGAACCGAAGTGCACGTCAACGTAGGTAGTGTTCCGCCAAAACCGAATGTTTCTAATATGGTTGTATGTCAAGGTCAAGTAGCTCCCGCGTTAACAGCTGATGGTATCAATCTGAGATGGTATACTCAAGAATTTGGGGGTTCTCTTTACATGCAAACCCCGATTGTAGATACAAGTAAGCCTGGAACTTTTTCGTATTGGGTGTCACAAAATACCTTTTGCGAAGGTTTACGCAGCGAAGTTAATGTTACAGTGCTTCCCGCACCTTCGCCTACCACATCTTTGGTCTCATCAATATGTGACGGCGATGAGGTTACGCTGGATGCTGGGGACGGTTATTCATCGTACGAGTGGCTGCTAAATACTCCTGTTTTCTCACGTTTTTTACCAGTTACAGAAAAGGGCATCTATAAAGTAAAGGTGACCACTGTAAATGGCTGTGTTGGTGTTTTTGAATTTGAAGTGAAATCTGGTGTTACTCCTGAAATTCTTAAAATTACCAGCGATGATGCGTTTTTGGAGGTTTCTGCAAGCGGCGGAACTCCGCCATATCAGTATTCATTGGATGGTAAAAATTGGCAAGACTCACCGAGATTTACTGCGCTAAAATCGGGCAAATATCAAGTTTTTGTAAAATCTCAAATGAATTCCTGTGTTGCCATTGAAGAAGCCGTCGTTATTTCGATTCCTAAGTTTATAACACCTAATCAGGATGGCGTCAACGATGTCTTTTCTATTCCGTATATCGACCAATACCCGGATGCTAAACTTATTATTTCGGATCGGCATGGTAGAACAATTTTTTCTTCCACAAAAGAAAATTCCATGATTTGGGATGGGTCTTATCAGAGAAGAGCAGTAGCCACGGGAACGTATTGGTATCATCTCAGTTTTGGAAATGGTTCAGAGCGAAGCGGCTGGCTATTTGTAAAAAATAGAAACTAAAACAAACCTCCGAAGTATATTCGGAGGTCTGTTTTTTTTATTAAAGTACCCGGAGACCGGCACGTGGACCAGATGATGCAGTAGTTGCATTGATTCTTGTTTTCTGCCCCTGGCTGAACATATACATGGAACCATCATCGACATAATCCATATAATTCATAAACATAACGGATCTGGAAGTTCCGCTACATGTTTGGTATAAAGGATAATTTGGCTTTCCGTAGTTTGCGGTTTGCTGCGTTGGCGTGTCATTTACTTGATCATTTCCGCAGGTTACATCACCCCAGATATGACGTAAATTGAGATAATGACCTACCTCGTGCGTGGCTGTTCTTCCTAAATTGAAGGGCGCTGAAGCACCTGTACTTCCAAAAAATGGTGCAGCGATTACAACACCGTCATTCCAAAGGCCCGCAGATTCTGGGAAGGTTGCATAACCCAAAATAGTTCGTCCTTGACTGGTCATTTTTCCTACCACCCAAAGGTTAAGGTAGTTGGTTGGATTAGTTGCGTCTAGGCCGCCTTGAGATGTTTTCTTCATTGCATCGTTTGTTGCCCATGATGTTTTACTGGTCTTCTTGCGATTGACTTGCTCTAAACGAAATTTAACTTTGGTATCTCCCGCTGCGACCGTCTGAAATTCGTTAGGAATCTTCATAGCATCTGCATTGGTGCCGCCAAAATCCTCATTCAAGGTTTCAATCTGCTCAGCAATTCGGGCATCCGAAACGTTTTCAGCATTAGACTTGTAAATGACATTGACAATTACAGGAATTTCTACCGTGCCGTCTGCTAAAACCTTTCCTAACTTCAATTTGGTTTCGAAATCCTGAAAGTTACTTTCGTTTTGTTGAAAACGTCGCATCAATTCAGCATTGGTGTTTAGTGCGTTTTGCCGAATTTCTTCCGATGGACAAAAGCGACCAACTTCGCCGGACGCCTCCTTTGAATTAGCTAATGCACTAGGATCTGAATTTTGCACGTTGTCATTGGTACAAGCAACAAAGAGATAACCTGCAGCAATTAGAGCAATGGTTTTTTTCATAGTTTAAATGTATTTAGTGAATGCGAATGTAGAAAAAAAGGAAATATCGTCTATAAATTAT
>JAYRQH010000219.1:0-2985 GCA_041910715.1 Bergeyella sp. | reverse complement strand
TAGTTAATGACCGATTGATCACAGGGTACCGACAAACATCGGGTTGGGCACGAACGAGGACCGTTTACTTTGCGATGGAATTTTCGAAGCCATTTAAATCATATGGACAAAAGAATTTTGAAACAAGCCAAGTGTATAAAGGTTTTTGGCGAAAGTTTAATCAAAATGATAACTTTCCAGAAATTGCAGGCCGAAAAATCCGAATGCACTTTGATTTTGATACGCAAGAACAAGAAAAAATTCAGATAAAATTTGCTATTTCACCGGTTTCGCAAGCCAATGCAGAAGCCAATTTGAAAAATGAAATTCCCAACTGGAATTTTGAGCAAGTTCGTAAAAATGCGTATCAACAATGGAATTCTGAATTGAATAAAATTCAAATTACAGCATCAGAAGAAGACAAAACCAATTTTTACACCGCCATGTATCATTCGTTTATTAGTCCAACAGAATATATGGATGGAAATGGAGAATACAAAGGCTTAGATCAGAACATTCACCAAGCAAAAAACTTCACCAACTATACCACATTTTCACTTTGGGACACCTATCGTGCGCTTCATCCTTTTTTTAATATTATTCAGCCAAAACGTAATAACGACATGGTACATTCCATGATGGCTCATTACGATCAATTTTCGATGAAAATGCTTCCGATATGGTCGCACTACGCTAATGAGAATTGGTGTATGAGTGGTTATCATTCCGTTTCTGTGGTCGCAGATGCCATAATAAAAGGTGTCTATAAGGGAAATCCCGAGGAAGCTTTGAAAGCATGTATTGCAACTTCCAACAAAAGAATGTATGAAGGAATTGGCGACTTTATTGATCTTGGCTACGTTCCTGCGGACAAAAATGGTACTTCGGTATCCAATACGCTTGAATATGCTTACGATGACTGGGCCATTGCACAAATTGCGAAGAAATTAGGTAAAACAGATACCTACAATGAATATATGAAACGAGCTTCCCAATGGAAAAATGTATACGATTCCCGTATCGGATTTATGCGTCCACGCTTTGCAAATGGTGAATTCAAAAAAGAATTTGATCCCTTGGACACTCACGGACAAGGATTTATCGAAGGGAATACATGGAATTACTCCTTTTTTGTACCTCATCAGCCGGAAGAACTTATTGAAACCATGGGTGGAAAAGAGGTGTTTACCAAAAAACTTGATGAGCTATTTACAATGCATTTGCCTGATGAATTTTTTGCCAATACAGAAGATATCACCCGCGAAGGTATTATTGGAGGATATGTTCATGGGAACGAGCCAGCACATCACGTACCTTATTTGTACAATTTTGCAGGTCAACCTTGGAAAACGCAAGAAATCGTTCGCAAAATAATAAAAATGCAATACCAAGCACGACCCGATGGTTTAGGCGGAAACGATGATTGCGGACAAATGAGTGCGTGGTATATTTTCTCCACTTTGGGCTTTTATCCGGTTGCTCCTGGTTCCACTTCGTATTCTATTGGAAGTCCACTTGTAAAAACAGCAGAACTACACTTGGAAAACGGCAAAATCTTTAGCATTGAAGCTAAAAATCAAAACGATAAAAATATCTACGTTCAGAAAATGGAGTTGAATGGAAAACCACTCAATGAGTTTACATTAAAACATCAGGATATAATGAATGGTGGAAAACTGGTATTCGTAATGGGCTCTAAACCGAATAAAAAGTTGCAATGAAATTAATTCCGATAACCAAAACAATCGCCTTGGTAGCGCATGATCACAAAAAGGATGAACTTTTGCGTTGGGTGAAAAAACATAAACACATTCTTAATCAACATCGGCTGATTGCTACGGGAACGACGGGTAAGCTTATCGAAAATGAAATTGGTGTAGATGTACAGCGTGTGATGAGTGGCCCCTTGGGAGGAGACCAACAATTAGGCGCTTTAATCGCTGAAGGTAAAATTGACATGGTCATTTTCTTTTGGGATCCTATGGAAGCGCAACCTCACGATTCGGATGTAAAGGCATTCTTGCGCGTATGTGTAGTTTGGAATATTGTGATCGCAAGTGACCCATCAACCGCAGATTTCGTGATTTCTTCGCCACTAATGGATTTGGATTATGAAAAAGAAACGACCGATTATTCCGATTATCTAAATCGGAGAATTGAAAAATAATGAAAGAGAATCAGATTCTTCAAACATGGTATTGGCACCATGCTATCGAATCTGATTCTCAAAACTTCGCGTCGTGAAACGCTAGTACAAATATAATTTAGGTTTTATTTCAACTTTCGTTGTTTATAGATTTCCTCGGCTCTTTGCACTGCCTTATACGAGTCTACTACTCCACCGGACACCGCGTACTCTTTTAATTGATCATTTTTGTTTACGGTTTCTATCAAAATCTGCTTGATATCTTTTGCCGTAAGTTTTGGATAATGAGACCAAACTAATGCAGCAACTCCCGCAACAGCAGGCGATGCCATGGAAGTTCCTTGCGCAAACTGATATTTGTTGGTTCCCGGAACGGTTGAGTAAATCTGAGTTCCTGGACCAAAAACGTCAACCGCAGCACGTCCCCAATTGGAGAAGCGAGCACGTAAATCATCCGCATCCCGTGTGTTTGCACCCACGGTAATAGTCGTAGGGCTGTATTGTTTTCCATTGACCAAAGTAAGCGGATATAAGGTAGTTTGATCGACATCGAGATTGTTGTTTCCTGCCGCCTTCACAATTAAAACATTTTTAGACTCCGCATATTTAAAGGCATCCATAACCAATGGCGAATTATCGTCAACCAATTTTCCGAAAGACATATTAAGTATTTTCGCTCCATTATCGACAGCGTAGCGAATGCCATTCGCTACATCTTGATCGCGCTCGTCACCATCAGGAACAATGCGCACACCCATAATTTTCACGTTGGATCCGCCACCAGTACCCATCATGCCTTTACCATTATCCCACTCCGCTGCGATAATGCCAGCAACGTGTGTTCCGTGGAATGATGCAAG
>JAYRQH010000218.1:0-2845 GCA_041910715.1 Bergeyella sp. | reverse complement strand
TGGAAGTGACCGTTTTTTTATAAATATGATAGCTCTGAGGATTCGTTGCATAATCAGCATCTTTACCATCTTCGTACACGGTAGCTTCATATTTTACATTTTTCGGAAGGAATGAAAAATCCACGGTGAACGTGCGCGCATTTTCGTCGGTTACACCACCCACAAACCATTCATTTTTTCCTTTTGCTTTACGAGCGGTATGAATGTAGTCTCCTGGCTCAGCAGCCAAGATTACGGTATCATCCCAATCCGCAGCAACATCTTTGATAAATTGAAACGCATCTAAATGCTTCTCGTAGTTTTCTGGCAAATCGGCAGCCATCATTAACGGCATGTACATCACAACATAAAGGCCTAATTGTTTTGCCAAAGTAGTTGTAACCATACGTTTATCACCAGGGAAATAATAGTCCATTTTCGTTTGGAAAATTCCTGGTGTATAATCCATCGGTCCGCCTATCCATCGAGTAAAAGGAAGAATGGTATGATGATCGGGATCATTTCCTCCGAATGCATCGTATTCGGTTCCGCGAGCCGCTTCGGCGGCAATCCAGTTTGGATATGTTCTGCTTTCGCCCGTTGGGCGCACCGATTCGTGCGAATTAACCATCACCTTATGATCCGCAGCAATGTCCAAAATACGATAGTAATGATTGATAGTCCATTGGGAGTAATGATGCTCACCACGTGGAATGATATTTCCTACATAGCCTGTTTTAACAGAGTTGTAACCATACTTATTCATCAACTTGAATGCTTCTGGCGCCCATCGCTCGTAATTGGTTGCTGAACCCGACGTTTCGTGGTGCATGATCAACTTGATGCCCTTGGAATGCGCGTATTCGTTCAGCATTTTTATATCGAAATCAGGATATGGTGTGATAAAATCGAAAACAAATTCTTTCGAGTGCCCAAACCAATCTTCCCATCCGATATTCCAACCTTCTACTAAAACACCATCAAAACCATGTTTGGAGGCAAAATCGATGTATTCTTTTACTTTGGTATTATTTGCCGCATGATTTCCATTCGGTGTCAATTTATTAAAATCAGTTTTTCCGATGTGAACGTTTTTTGCAGTAGAGTATGCCCATTGCGACTTCCCGAAAATCATTTCCCACCAAACACCCATGTATTTAGTTGGTTTTATCCACGATGTATCTTTTAGTTTGGAAGGTTCATTTAGGTTGAAGAGCATTTTCGAAGCCATGACCTCTTCCGCTTTTGGCGATGCGATGATTGTTCGCCACGGCGAAACAGCGGGTGTCTGAATATATCCTTTGGCACCTTGACCATCAGGAGTTAAATGCGTTTTGAATTTGAATTCGCTCGCATCTACTTCTAAATGTGCTGCTGGATAATTGAAAACAGCCGCTTCCGCAACATTGATATATAAGGGAGCATTGCCCTCTTTCTTCATCATCAAAGGAATCTGAACGGCGTTTTTCACCAAACTTTGGGAAGCATTGCCTTCATAGGAAGTTGGCCAACGTGCAGGTATTTCCGACACCTTACTTGTCTGGTTTTTATATTCCTGCGTATCGTAATCGGCTGCTAACCACCATGCTTTCATGTCGGTATGGAAATCAATTTCGGTGTCTTCTTCCTGAATGACAAAATAGTTGAGATTTTCTTGTTCTGGAAATTCGTAACGGAATCCCAAACCATCATTAAAGAGTCTGAACTTAACAATCATCTGGCGCTTTTGCTCGGGCTGATCCAAGGTAATTGCCAGTTCGTTGTAGTGATTAACATAGGATTTTTTCTCGCCTAACACGGGATTCCATGTTTCGTTTTTAGAATCTCTTTTTTCTGCAACTTTTACAAAGCCGGCATTGAGATCTTTTCCTTTATTTGCGGTGGTTTCAATTTCGGATGCAAACTTGATGTCGCCATCCTTTACCAATCGAAGTCCTAATTTGGAGTCTTCGACAACCGTTTTTCCTTCGTAAGAAAGCTTATAATAAGGTACTCCCAACTTCAACTGAAAATTCATTTCAAACTTTCCGTCTGGTGATTTTACCGACTGCGCATGCACCATCGCACCACTCATTAACAAAAAGAATGCACTGGTTTTTAAATACTTCATGTAATTATTTTTAAGCTGTAAAAAGAGGATCCTGCTGCTGTGCAGCAGCAGGATCCAAAAAATTTGTAATTAGAAAATCAATTTTACTTCTTCACGAAAACGTATGCTCCCGTAAAATCGTTAAAATAGATGGTATACGTTCCCGCTTTCACAGGAATATTATCGCCTCCTGGGGTTGCCGTACCGAAAAGTTCAGACTTCATTCCCCAGTTTACATCCCACGAATTGTTAGCACGGAATTTAAGTTCTCCGTCTTTTAAAATAACATTGGATATCACCCACAAATGATTGTCGGTAGCCGATTTTGCCATCGCTGTACTGCTATCCCACGAGTTTGGTGTAGCATCTCCGATAATTCCTACGGTTGGGAATGTCGTTGCTGGTGGCACCACCTCGACTAACGTATACGTTAATGCACTTACATTAAGTGTCAACTTATAATACCCATCTTTTGGTACTGGAATATTTCCTGAACCGCCACTAGCACTCACCTGCCCGGCTGCATCTCCAAGTCCATACTGATTATCCCAACTTCCACGCGTTTTGATTAATTTAAAACCGCCCGCTTTGAAGAACCCTGTATAAGTATAAACTGTTGGTGTTACGCGAGAGTTCAATAAAGGATACATCAAATCGTTATTTGCAGCATTATCCCATCCTGCAGCAGTTGCATCACCAATTAAATAAAGGAACACATTGCTTTCGAATGGCGTAATTTTTACAGACACGACGTCCGAAACCAAATCAATGGTTCCC
>JAYRQH010000217.1:0-2029 GCA_041910715.1 Bergeyella sp. | reverse complement strand
ATTGGAATTGATAGAGCCTTATTTGTTTCTTAATTCCGATAATACATTATTGGAACGTTATTACAAAGCCCTTATTGATTTACTCTAATATTTTTATTACTATGAACATATTTGAAAAAACAGGCAAAATGGCATTGGGAAGTAGGTTACGTTTTATGGCATCAAACATAACCGAAGAAGCAAGCAAAATTTATGAATTGTACAACGTGGATTTTTCGCCAAAATGGTTTCCTGTATTCTTTGTACTGTCCGAAGACGGAACAAAAACGATTACGGAAATAGCTAACGAAATAGGACATTCTCAACCGTCCGTTACAAAAATCATTAAAGAAATGGCGGTAGCAGGATTGGTTAAAGACAACCTTAAATCAAAAGATAAGCGTAGAAACGTTGCAGGATTGACCGAAAAAGGGATAAAGCTATCAGAAAGAATAAAGGTACAGAGTGCCGATATAGACAATGCCATTAACGGTATTATCAGCGAAGCCACACACAACCTTTGGGAAGCTCTTGCAGAATGGGAATTTTTATTGGAACAAAAATCACTGTTGAAAAGAGTACAGGAACAAAAAAAACTTCGTGAAAGTAAAGACGTTCAGATTGTAGCATACGAGCCTAAATATAAATCGGATTTCAAATCACTTAATGAAGAATGGATTTCTACCTATTTTGAAATGGAAGAAGCCGACCACAAAGCATTAGACAATCCCGAAGAATACATATTGGACAAAGGCGGAAAAATATTTGTTGCTCTATATAACAATGAACCGCTTGGAGTTTGTGCCATACTGAAAATGGACGACCCGAACTACGATTTTGAATTGGCAAAAATGGCGGTTTCCCCAAAAGCACAAGGCAAAAATATAGGTTGGTTGCTTGGGCAAGCGGTTATCAATTCAGCCAAAGAATTAGGAGCTTCAAAAATATACTTGGAAAGCAACACCATTCTAAAACCTGCAATCAATCTGTATTACAAATTGGGATTTCAAAAAATAGCAGGACACCCCACACCTTACAAGCGTTGCAATATTCAAATGGAATTAAACTTAAAAGATTAAAAAATGTACGATAAAAAAGTAGCAATAGTTATCAAAGGCGATTTATTGCCGTGGCAAAAACTAAATGTAGTTTCATTCTTGGCAAGTGGCATTGCCATTCAGTTTCCCGAAACACACGGTAAAGATTTCATTACTGCGGACAATGTAAAATTCCTGCCTTTTTTAAAGCATCCAATCCTTGTTTACAAAGCCGACACACAGGAAAAAATACAACGTGCGTTCCAGCGTTCCAAAGACCGAGAGCTTGCAATCGGCATCTACACAAAACCACTCTTTGATACACGTTCGGGCGAAGAAAACATTTTGGAAATCGCAAAGCACACAACAGACGATTTGGACTTGGTGGGTATTATCGTTTATGGCGAAAATAAGAAAGTGGATAAGGCATTGGACGGATTAAAATTCCACGAGTAAATAATCTAACATCAACAATATATGAAGACAATAGATAAACAAAACTGGAACAGAAAGGAACATTTTGAATTTTTCTCCAAAATGGCAAGCCCCTATTTTGGTATTGTGACAGAAGTTGATTGCACACATGCATACGATATTGCAAAGCAAAATGAATACTCATTTTTCGCTTATTATCTTCATAAATCGATGATTGCTGTAAATGCTATCGAAGAATTAAGATTAAGGATTCATGATGGCAAAGTAGTCATATTTGACAAGATAAATGCAGGAGCAACAATTGGAAGAGAAAATGGAACTTTTGGATTTATCTTCGTTAACTTTTCAGATAATTTTAAAATTTTCAATGCTGAATTGCAACAAGAAATCTTAGCCGTTAAAAATTCTACTGGATTAAGGCTAAATGATGACGATGTAAAGAAAGATTTAATTCGTCATTCAACAATTCCGTGGACATCATTCACAGCACTATTACATCCAACAAATTTTAATAAAGAGGAATCTGTTCCAAAAATCACATTTGGAAAATTCAATATTCGAGACGGCAAAAAATATTT
>JAYRQH010000216.1:0-2238 GCA_041910715.1 Bergeyella sp. | reverse complement strand
TAGAAACTATGTCGGGCAGCCTTTGTTTGTACATGATTTTTAGTTCGGAAAGAGTAAGTGAAAGCATTTTCTTTTGTTTCATGCGCGTCGTTGTTTATAAGTTATTAATTGAGATATTTGCATAAATATAACAAAAAAAAGCGGAAGATCAATTCTTCCGCTTTCAAACTCGTGCGTTTATTAAGAAAAAAAAAGTTTTTTTTGTTCCCTTTTCTAATCAATACAAACAGTTTTATTTCAATTATTTCGCGATGTCTCCTTTTTGTTTGGGTTCCTTTTTGGCTAATAAAACAATATTGTAGACATATTCCGTCATCCATTGTTCTGAGTACCCTAATCGTTCTTTATACTGTCTTACGGCAGTCGCTGTTTTATGCACATCGTCAGCCTTCCACACTTTCTTGGTGCATACTTCGTGAACGGTTTTCTCTGTCATTCCTTTCAAAATCTTTTTGAATAATAAAGGTATGCGGAATTTCCATTGCATAAGGTTTCCCATCAGCATCATCAAGTCATTTGAAAATCCTTGGTACATAAACAGATACGCTTGTATGTCATTTGGCGTTTTACAACTCTTTTTGACCGATGCATCAATTTCTTTGAAGAAGTTTTCACTTAATCCATAATCCTGCATCAACATTTTGCGTGCACGTGATTTTTCGGCTAATCCCAATTTTCCATTTTGTGTTTGCACTTTAAACATACGTTTAAATTGTGCAACATCGGGAATGAAATTAATATTGGTGATTCCAAGATTTACAGCAATGACCGATTGAAAATAAACGCGGGTGAGTGAAACGAAATCTTCCACATTGCCAACGTTGCTGTTACCGTCTCCGGTGTCCTTTTTTAATAATTTAGATAACAAGCTCATTATTTATAAGAGTTATATTATTGATTCTTACTATTTTTATATATGATCATGAAAGTGCAAATGTACAAATAAAAAGAATGATCATTTCAGTTTGAAACAGAATTTATGATTTTCAAATACAGTTTCGGTTATATCAAACCGAATAGATTTGGCTGGTAAGTGCCCAACTGCACTTCTTGATGTTTGGGCCAGTTATGAATGCCTCTAATCGGTTTTTCAGATGCAAAAGTATAGAAAAAAAACGATTTGAGTATGCTGTGAGCCCTTTTAAGGCTTTTTTATTAAAAAAAAGATTCTCAACTATGTTTTTATTTGCGGAAAGAATGTAATTTTGCCGACCAAATATTAACGAAACATTATAAAAAGGATTATGAAAGAACTAGTAGAAAAGGTAAATCAGCTGGTAGCTGAATTCCTAAAAGACGCTGAAGCACAAATTGAGAACGGAAACAAAGCTGCAGGTACACGTGCTCGTAAAGCTTCTTTAGAGATTGAAAAATCAATGAAAGAATTCAGGAAAGCATCTTTAGAAGCTTCTAAGAAATAAATTTCATCTTTTCAAAAAGCAGTTAGACCACTCTGGTGAAGAGTGGTCTTTTTTTGTTATAACAATATAATGTCTAATTGATTTTTGACTGATAATTACTATCTTTGGCTCTACGATTTTAAGTACTTAAAGTGCTGATTATGAACGCAGATGTGCTCGAAAAATTAAAGATATTGGCTGAGTCGGCCAAGTACGACGTATCTTGTTCGTCTAGTGGAAGTGTTCGCTCCAATCAGAAGGGCGGATTGGGGAATACTGTAGGCGGATGGGGCATTTGCCATAGCTTTGCGGAAGATGGTCGTTGCATATCGCTGCTTAAAATCATGCTTACCAATCATTGCATTTATGATTGTGCCTATTGCATCAACCGCCGCAGCAATGATTTGCGACGAGCAACATTCTCCGTTACTGAATTGGTAGAGCTTACAATGGAATTCTATCGTAGGAATTACATTGAAGGACTTTTTTTGAGTTCCGGAGTGGTTCGTAACCCTGATTATACCATGGAACGACTGGTGCGCGTTGCTAAAGATTTGCGGCAAGTGCATCGGTTTAACGGATATATACACCTTAAAAGTATTCCGGGGGCAAGCCGGGAGTTGGTAAATGAAGCCGGATTATACGCGGATCGATTAAGCGTAAATATTGAAATCCCGAATGAAGAGAGCTTAAAACACCTGGCACCCGAAAAAGACTTTAAGAGTGTATTTCAACCGATGAAATATATTCAGCAGGGAGTACTTGAGAACAGTGAAGAGAGAAAGAAATATCGCTATGCACCGCGTTTTGCTCCTGCCGGACAAAGTACGCAGATGAT
>JAYRQH010000215.1:0-4667 GCA_041910715.1 Bergeyella sp. | reverse complement strand
CTTTATCTATATCATTATCGTTGTTATCTATTTTGTATGCACAAAAGTTATTGGTCGTGTCCCATGGAAAGGTTTCAAGAGTATTTTTTTAATCTTCTTTGTTCTAACGTTTACAATACCATTTTTAGGAATGGGCTTTTCGATGAGTATTGAACCCGATTTTAAGTACTGTTTTCAGTTTGCTATCATCTGTCTGCTTATCTTTTTAGGATTTCAATATTTTATAAAGCGTCCTTCCGAAGAAAAGTTACAGTCCAAATCTCTTATTGAAGGGTTTAAAATGTACATGGGAGCGGCAGAAAATGAACAATTGAAATTTCATAATCCGCCAAAAATGACTCCTGAAATTTTCGAAAAATATTTGCCTTATGCTATGGTTGTAGATGTGGATGATATTTGGGGTAAAAAATTTGAAACTGCTTTATTGGCGGCAGCTGCCGGTTATACAAGTTCTTGGTATGTTGGTAATTATGCCAATTTGCATACGTTTGGTAGTTCGCTAAACAATAGTTTATCCCAGTCCATCAGTTCGGGCTCAACAGCGCCATCCAACAGCAGTTCGGGTGGGAGCGGATCGGGCGGCGGAGGATTTTCTGGTGGCGGCGGCGGCGGTGGCGGCGGCGGAGGATGGTAAACCGGTGTCAATCCGGGAATTCTTCAATTTTTTTGGTAAATTGGATGGAGTTTTCTGCTTCAATTTCGTTAAAATCATATTCGAAATGTTCTGCGCAAAATCGCTGCAAACTTTTGAAAAGCTGCATCATGTGATGTAAAGCCTTCCAATTGGCTTTCAAATTAGAATCTGCATAGGTTTTCAGCACCTCCGTAAAAAGAGTATCACTGAGATAGGGTTTTGCATGACTTCCAAACTTACCAGTAGAAATAGAAAATTGAGTATCAATTCCTATTTTCCAGTTAAGAACTTGCATAAACATCGGGCGCACGATTACTTCAAGTTGGTGTTTGGCATAGAGTATCTGTCCGCGTTTCAAAGCTTTTGCGACATTCGGGCAGCACCACCAAAATTCGTTACAAACTTCAGAAAATTCAACAAAAGAAGGTTTTTTAATATGATAATCTTTATCTGAAGAATCTGCTATTTTTTCAAAAAGCTGATCCTTGTCTACCAGAACAACAGCCAAACTATCATTCGTGAACTCATTTTTGAAGTATTCTTTTGGAAAAAGGGTACTGTCAAACCTGCTTCCGTCTTCGAAAACGGTTAAAATGGTATAGGAATGCTTGTCGTTGGGCCAATCATTCCCCAAGTTCATATCATCTGGAAATTGCTGCAAGTGAGGCCTGCCGAAATAGTCTAGCCACGATTTATCCGCAATAAATTCCGAGATTTGTTGTACAATAAAAATAACATCAAAGTCCTGATAAGCGTCGGGTTCAATAAGCGGATTGGCTCGTGAACCTGTGAGTACGGCTGCGCGAACGCGGTCGTCACGTTTTGCAAAATCAATGATTTTAGATTGGGTATTTTCGGCATCAAACATGCGTTAGTCGCCTATTTTTTGAAATGTGAAAACCACTCTTCAAAAGCTTTGATAAATTTTACCAGAAATTCTGAAGTTCGCTCATCCATTACTCCTTTCTCATCAAACGATTTTCCAATATTGCTGAGGTAGGCTTCTGGCTGTTGCATTGTGTAGATATTCACTGAAGTAAGCGTCTGACGCAGATGATGATTGGCTCCAAAACCGCCCAATAAACCTGGAGAACTGCTGATTACGGCACCTGGTTTTTTCGTCCAAACCCCTTTTCCGCTCGGTCTTGATGCTACGTCGAGTGCATTTTTTAGAACAGCAGGTACGCCTCGGTTGTATTCAGGCGTAATGAAAATGCACCCATCCAGTTCGTTCACTTTTTTTCTAAATTTGGTATAAGATTCGGGAACTTCGTTATAGTCATCAAAATCTTGATTATAAAGTTCAAGTTGCCCTATCGGGATAATTTCAAATTCAAACGAGTCAGGTACAATTTCTAAGAGTTTTTCAGCAATCTTTTTAGAAAATGCTTCTTTTCTAAGGCTTCCAACAAATATTCCGATTTTTGATTTGCTCATCATTTTTCTTTTTTAGTTGAATTAAAAATACTAAAATTTTTGCGAATTCCCCTCATTGGTATACAAATAAAAAAGACCAGATGGAGTTCTGGTCTTTGATTAAAAAGCTATGCTAATTTAAATTCGTTCAATATCTGCTCCAAGAGCTTTCAGACGGCCGTCTATATTTTCATATCCACGATCGATTTGTTCGATATTATGAATAAGTGATGTTCCTTCTGCGGAGAGCGCTGCAATTAGCAAGGCATTTCCTGCGCGGATGTCTGGTGAGGTCATAACCGTTCCACGAAGTGGCGTTTCTTGGTTTAATCCAACAACGGTTGCTCTGTGAGGGTCGCAAAGTATGATCTGCGCGCCCATATCAATAAGTTTATCCACGAAGAACAAGCGGGATTCAAACATTTTTTGATGTATCAGCACCGTACCTTTTGCTTGGGTTGCCACAACAAGCATGATAGATAAAAGATCTGGCGTAAAACCAGGCCATGGTGCGTCTGATACTGTTAAAATGGAACCGTCAATAAATTTCTGAATGGTGTAGTTTTCTTGCGCAGGAATAAAGATGTCTTCATTATGCTTTTCAAGCTGTATACCTAACTTTCGGAAGGTGTCTGGGATAATTCCCAATTGATTCCAGTTCACATTTTTAATCGTGATTTCCGATTTGGTCATGGCCGCAAGACCTATCCATGAGCCAATTTCTACCATATCAGGTAGCATTGTGTGCTCGGTTCCTCCAAGATGAGATACGCCTTCGATGGTAACTAAGTTGGAGCCAATTCCTGTAATTTTCGCTCCCATGCGGTTAAGCATTTTACAAAGTTGTTGCAGATAAGGTTCGCAAGCAGCATTGTAAATGCTGGTTTTTCCTTCGGCAAGTGCGGCAGCCATAATGATGTTGGCCGTTCCTGTAACAGAAGCTTCCTCCAGTAGGATAAATTTACCTTCAAGTTTGGAGGCTTTTAGCGAGTAGAAATGCTGCTTTTCATCAAATTTAAAATCGGCCCCTAATTCTACTAGTCCTTGAAAATGTGTATCGAGACGGCGTCTTCCAATTTTGTCTCCACCCGGTGTAGGCATGTACGCTTCTCCGTAGCGTGCGAGCATTGGCCCTAGTAACATGATGGAACCGCGTAGTTTGGCGCCATCTTGCTTGAATTCTTCCGACTTAATGTAGTCTAAATTAACCTGATCGGCTTTGAAGCTGTAATCCCCATGTCCATTTTTGGTGATTTTAACCCCTAAATCGGCTAAAATTTCAATTAATCGGTTGACATCGTGGATGTCGGGAATGTTTTTTATACGAACCTCTTCGTCGGTTAAAAGAACCGCGCATAAGATCTGTAATGCTTCATTTTTTGCCCCTTGAGGGATGATTTCACCATGCAACCTTTTTCCTCCACGTATTTGAAATGTTCCGCTCATTATTTTCTATTTTTTGTATTGTGGTTGTTATTATTGTTATTTTTCCTTCTGTTTTGATTCTGATTTTGGTGTTGATTTTTTCGATTGTTATTGTTTCTGTTCGTACTGTGGTAAATTTTGCTCTTTTCCAACGAATCAATACTGGTAAGGTCCAATCGATTTTCAGACAATTCTTTTAAGTGTCTAAATATGACATCATCGGTCACATGCTCTTTGTTGTAGATGTTGTACGACTTTTTCATATTGTTGGCAATTACTTCAATTAACGCTTCTTTTTCATCGCCATCTTCTAAAATAATTGCTTTTTCAATCAGCTGTAGGATGCTTTTTCCATAAAATTTAAACTCGCCTTGCAGTTTTGGATATTCCATTTTGTTTGGAGCCACCATTCGGTCTTCGGCGGTAGGAATTGGGTAGGGCGAATCGACATCCAAGTCATATTCGGCAAGGATAAATAGGTGATCCCAAAGTTTATGTTTATAGTTTTCTTCATCGCGCAAGTGAGGGTTTCGTTGTCCCATGAAGTCCACAATAGCCATTGCCATTTCGTTGCGCTTGTCGCGGTCTTCGGTAGCCTGACATTGTTCAACTAAATCCTGAATAATGCGGCCGTATTCCGGCATATGAAGAAGTGTTCGCTGCGTATTATATTCCATGGCTGCAAATATATTGAAATTAAGCCTAAAATTTTTAATTTATTGCATCACCAAATCTTGTGATGCTATATTTTCGTATGCGTTGCCTTTTCAAAAAAATAGTGTGCCTCAGTCATCAATCATTTTTTTTCGATCACCTTCTGAAAGCATCTCGCAAGCTAAAGGTTTTAGTTTTTTTCTTCTTTTGGCAATCCAGGAATATACAAGATCCGAAGCTGACTTAGGCATTATTTTGCCAATTTGTAAAAGTTGGTATTTGCCACCGAGAAGTTGAGCTACTTTTAAAATGGCTTCCGACTTTGTAACGTAATAGACACCCGGTTTCCAAAGAATTACTGTGTCAAAGTTTTCTTTTTTCATTCCCCGTTCTTTCAAAAAACGCTGCCCCAATTCCGATTGCAATGAGGCAAAGCGGAACTTGTCTTTTCGGTCGTGCTTCAAAACCCATTGCACCCATGAGTTGCAAAAACCGCAATCTCCGTCGTAAAAAAGAATATGATATGGCCACCAAACAG
>JAYRQH010000214.1:0-1691 GCA_041910715.1 Bergeyella sp. | reverse complement strand
CAAAGATAAAGCAAACCAAGTTGCAGATCAGGTTCAAGATAAAACCAACCAACTTAAAAACAAAGCCGAAGACAAAATGTCTTAAGCCTTTTATATACATTCATATTACACACAACACGGCAAAAACCACTCATTTGAGTGGTTTTTGTTTTATTTCTGTTTGGTTGCCACAATAGAATATATGTACGGAAAATGTTTTCCTAAATTGGGAACAATAAACTTTTGAGGTGCAAATTCGCTAACATCCTTAAAACACGGCCAAGGAGAATAGGTATGTTCTTCGAAATGCTGGATACTAAGTTTTTGTACTCTCAAAGCATGAAAAACATCTGATAGTGAATGATTCCACATCACATATACCTGCTGAATGGGTGCTGATGTATCCGCATACGTGCCGTCAAATACTTCAACAATTGGATCTTTAGAGGAATACGGATATTTGATTTTTCTGAAGTCATCATCAAACACCCATAAAAAAGGGTGAAATTCTACAAAAACAAAACTTCCTCCAGGTTTTAAGAAATGCGATACCACTTCTGCCCAGCGGTTAAGATCAGGGAGCCAGCCAATGGCCCCATAACTTGTATACACTAGGTCAAATTTCCTATATAAATGTTTTGGTAAGTCATATACGTCACAGCAAATAAATTGCGCATCACAAGACAGATCTTCGGCTATTTGTTTCGCAGCATCAATCGCTTTATCTGACAAATCAACTCCAACAACTTGAGCTCCTAATCTTGCAAGGGATATTGAATCTTGCCCAAAGTGGCATTGCAAATGCAAGACCGATTGCCCGTTGATATCTCCCAAGAGTTCAATGTCTAAATTTGGAAGTGATGTTTTACCCGTCAAAAACGCGGGCATATCGTAAAATTCGGAATCCAAGTGGTACGCGACTTTGGCGTTCCAAGAATTCCTGTTTATTCTTATATAATCGTCCATAAAAAAACTCGATTTTTATCAAAGATAAAAATCGAGCCGATACGATATTGTATTATTTAGGATAAAAATTCGGAAAGCGGCAAGGTAACTTGTTCGCCATCCTCTTGATTTTTAATCGTAATTGTCTTGTTTTCAATTTCAGATTCGCCTAAGAAAACCAAATTTTTTGCCCCTCTTTTTTCAGAATATGAAAAGAATTTTTTCATTTTTCCTGCGTCAGGATAAAGTTCGGCTGAAATACCTTTGTTACGTAATTGCATAATTACTTTTTGAGCATGTATGGCCTCGTTATCCCCATAATTTGCGAAAAGATAATCGATTCCCGAAGTTGCATTTTCTGGAAACAATCGAAGTTCTTCCATCACCAAGAAGATACGATCAAGACCAAAAGAAATTCCAATGCCAGGCATATTCTTAACGCCGAATGTTTCGGTAAGATTGTTGTAACGTCCACCACCACCGATTGAGCCGATTTCTACACCTTCGGCTTTAATCTCGAAAATTGCCCCAGTATAGTAATCCAATCCACGTGCAAGAGTAATATTAAACACAAGATTGTCTGCAGCACCGAGTTTTTTTGATTCTTCTAAAACGAATTCCAACTCTTCGACACCCGTTTTTCCAATTTCCACATTAGCGAAAGAGGTTTTTAAAATTTCTAAGACTTGTTCTTGAGGGTGATTATCAAATAAGAAGCTCAATTTGTCAATCGCCTCATCGGCAATTCCTTTTTCCCGAAGTTCTTT
>JAYRQH010000213.1:0-1662 GCA_041910715.1 Bergeyella sp. | reverse complement strand
TTCGGGAACAGTTTCTAGAAAATGAAATGCGGAATATTGAAGAGCGCGTACATGACCGTTTTGGTGATCAGATTATGATTTTTACTACACTACTCAATCCGAGAAAAACACGCAAACAATAAATCCGACTCACGCCGGATTTTTTTACGATATAAAACAACTCTAATATGCTGTGATACTGTATGTGAAAGATTCTTTTCTACCAGATTCTAGCTGTCTAATCCCTTCCTTTTCTCTGATGTCTTGATTATGGTCATAATTATCGGCCACACCTAACCACGGTTCGATACAAAGGTAGGGAGCATCTTTTTTCGTCCAAATTCCTAAATACGGAAAGTCGGGAAATTCCAGTTCTACAATCTTGGCATCACCTTTCCATAAAATTGCCTTACTTGTAGTATAGTTTTTAAAAATTAACGTGTCGTGTTCAAACAAATCGATATGCAAGTCAAAACGATTATTAGCAAGCGGAATTTCAAATTTAGCATCGGAAATCATCCGATTATCTAATTGATACGATGTTATTTGGGATTGAGGATCAAATTCCAAAGAATATTCTTCCAATTTTCCATCTAAAGCAAATGCAGGATGCGCACCTATACTATACCACAACGCAACCGATCCTGGATTTGTTATTGTGTACGACACCTCTAATGAATCGCCTGTTAAACGATACGAAATTTCTAAAATAAAATCGAATGGAAATATGGTTTTGGTTTCGGGAGTTGATTCGATAAAAAAGCATACATAATCCTCTCTTTGCTCTTTTATTTTAAATTCCATATCTCGAGCAAAACCATGAGTAGTCATCGGGTATTTTACATTTTCAAAGATATAGGAATCATCTTTTAGCGCACCTACAAAAGGAAAGAGTACTGGCGAAGTTTTATTCCAAAATTGAGGATCAATTTCCCATAGTATATTTTTCCCCTCTTTTTCTAAGCGAGCCAATTCGGCGCCGTGATGTTTTATAACAGCTTCCAATTTGGAATTTTTAATTGTTGTTTGCATACTCTATTTTACACTATTTCTAAAAACTTCATCGTATCGACATTGTCCGCATATGTATCTAAAGTGGGATGCTGGGCATCACCAAATCGCACACTCTCATTAATTTGCAATGACTCGTCTGCAACAATGCATTGAATCTCATTCTCATGTTCGTCAATAAACTTTTTAACCTCATTAAGATCCTGATATCGAGTGAAATTGATAACGGAAAGAGGTGAAAACAGTTGCTGATCTTCCTTCAATAGAACAAAGTTATTATCCCAAAATTTTTCCTGATTCAACAAGTGGATTGCCCGATTATACTCGTAATTATTTGCGTATTTATTATGGTTGATGACATCGCCAAAAGGAATAAAATTTTCAAACAGACGATCAAGCTTAAAATCTTCGGGAATAAAAAGTCGCGTAACATTTCGGCATCCCAAACCAAAATACCGGAAAATATCTTCAGCTAAGAGTTGCAATTCGTCATCCGTTTCACGTCCGGACAAAATTGCAATTGAGGTTCTATTCTTTCTAATAATGGACAAGTAATCCTTAAAATAAAATTCCAAATACCGTGCAGTATTGTTGCTTCCAGTAGCGATTACCGCATCGAAATTTTCCAATTTTTCGACAATTTCATACCTAATGGAATTTTCTGAAAATTCA
>JAYRQH010000212.1:0-14516 GCA_041910715.1 Bergeyella sp. | reverse complement strand
TTCCACCTTCTTCGAGAATCGTTTGCGCTAGTTTCTCCAAAATGGCACCAGGAAGAGAATTGCTTTTCGACGTCCCAAATGTGATTTCAGCAACTGAATTCTTTAGTTCTGCTCTAACAAAATCTGTCATATTTACTACTATTTCTTACCTCTCAAAAATAACAAAATTATTAGGACTGCAAGTTTTACAGCTCTCACGTAGATTACTACTATTTAGATTATTTTATTTTCATAAATTTCTGTAATTTTATCCCTTAAAAACCAATAACTTGCAAGCCTATTCCAAAATTTTACTTATTTTCAATTTATTCTGTTCTATCATTTGTTTTTCGCAAACATTAAGTGAGAACGAACTTTTGGATATTTGGTCTATCACAGACCGAACCCAGACAAAGGAAGCGTTGCGAGCTTATGAAGATCTATCGGATCATTTTGATGAAAAAAAATATAAAAACCTCATCAATGGACTTTCACAGAATTCAAAAATTAAAAAAGATGAGCGATTGCAGGTGCGTTTTGTTCTTTATAAAGCCAATGCGGAGGTTTTACTCCGAGATAATTTGCATTCGACATTAAAGAATGATCTGAAAAATTCGATAACATCAGCTCTGATGCTTGGTGATGAGCAACTTCTTTCGGAGATTTACTCTTTATATTATGAGCAGGGTTTCGGTAATCCTGATGAAAAGCTTTATTATATCAGTAAAACTGTAGAAACGCAAGAAAAAATCGGCGCCGAATATTTCCCAAAGCTATTTTTTCGATATTATAATTTAAGTCTGGGATACTATCGTGCACAAGATTATGTGGGAAGTATAGAAAAAGGGCTAAAAGGATTGCGATTACTACCTTCTCCAAAAAGTCATTTAGACTATTATTGCTTCTTTCTCGATCTTCTTGGAACTAATTATTACGAAATTGGAAATACAGAAAAAAGTCTTGAATATTATCTAAAACTGCAAAATACACTCTCAGAATATCAGAAAAATTACAAAGATTATAAAGGCAGGTTTTCAAATTACGACAGTCAGTTTACTGAGATTTGGAAAGGAATTGCTAATGGCGGAATTGCCAGGGTGCTCATCGAGAAAAATAATTTTGAAAAAGCGTCGGAATTATTGCAACAAAACCTAAAATCTTCGGAAAGATACAACTTAGAGGATGATATCGCGAAAGTATACAATCTGCAAGGTGATATTGCATTTAAAAATAATGACTTCTCAAAAGCAATTGAACGCTATCAAAATTCGCTAGGATACAGCACAAAAATTGAAGATTCTAAAAACACTATAAAATCGCTTTTAGCGCTTGCTAATACTCACAAAGAACTAAAACAGTATGACAAAGCGTACGACTACAGTATGCAATATTATACCAAAAAGTCTGAAGTTGAACAAGATATAAGCAAACGTAAATACAGTATTATTTCGGAGAAATTAAACCAGGAGAATCTTAAAAATTCAATCGAAGAGGCGCAAGTTACCATCAAAAAGCAAGAAACAACGCGCAACATCAATTTACTGATTTTCACCATAAGCATTCTGGCCATTGGTATACTGGGTCGCATTCTTTATTTGAGACAAAAATTACGAATTACCACCTCTGAAAACAAGAGACTCAATACCGAAATGGAGTTAGAAGAACAAAAAAAAGAAGTACAAATTGCCGAAATTCAATTGGAAAAACTAAGACAAAAGCTTGCTCAGAACACCAAGATTATAGAAGCTTTTGAGATCGAAAATCAGCAACAAAATTCTAAAGGCCTCCATCAATTAAAACAAACGACAATTCTTACGAATGAGGACTGGAATGAATTTAAAAAACAATTTGAGAGTGCTTATCCGCATTTTCTCGTTGAGTTAAAAGAAAACCATTCCGAACTTTCTCAAGCCGAATTACGCTACCTCTGTCTCGCCAAATTAGGATTAACTTCTTCCGAAATTGCTTCGGCGCTAGGAGTTTCGCCAGCATCATTACGTGTTACAAAGCACCGAATTAAGAAAAAAATAAATGACGAAAGCGATAATTTTATTGATTCTTTGATACAATAATGATTTGTGAGTTTAAGAGGTACAATATAAATACCTAATAAACAAATATTTACAATTGTAACGTTTTTGTAACGCTTTTTATTCGCCATAAAAATTAGAAAATCGCAATTTTGTGATAGCAAAATGAAAAAAGGTTTGTTTCTAAAAGCCTACAACTAATAACCATGAAAGCTCATAGCTTTAAATCCATTTAAGCGATTCGATTTTCGGATCGCTTTTTTGTTTAGTCAATCATCGTGTCCACGTATGTAGATGTTTGATGTGAATGTTTGATTTTAGCAGATTTTTAAATCGTAACTTCAGTAAAATTTTTCGTCCTTCTGGCGAGCGAGTAAATAGCAAATTTGTTTTTCCGAATTGCTGATTCCACTTCTCTGCAAGGAAGCTGGCCGTTTTTTTATTTTTGCCTAAGATTTCAGGAACCGGAAAGTAATGAAAGTTTGTTATTAACAATCCAAAATTTTCCTGCAAAATATATCGGGGATTATCAATTGGCGAAACAAATTCGTGCAAAACCGAAATAAATTGGGATTTTTCGTACTGGTTTCCGCCTTCGAGATGACAACCTAAGATCCCATCCGAAGAATAGGATGTAACAACTTTTAAAGACTCTAAAGGCGTGCGAATAATCCTTTCAAATGTGAGTGTTTCTAAAAGAATGATTCCAATACGCTCGATATTGGACTGGATGTGTATGTATCGTCGATAGAGTTGAAATGCCTTAAAAAATCGAATTCCATAGATCAGTACACCGACACTTCCTGCCACCAACAATCCATGCGAAAGCAAAGCATTACCAAAATTTTTAATCCAAGCAGAAAGCATTTCTCCAGAAAATGCGAAAAAAGTAGAGAGCATAATCATTGCAAAATACTTGGTTGATTTTCCCGCGTAAAGCATCTTTCGTTCTCGAAACTCCTCCTGAGAATCTGTCGGCAAGAAGATTTTCTCTACCATGGTATTACCTTCATCCAAGGCCTTTGACCATCGTTGTTTTATCGATGTGCGATTTATAGCCCAATCTTTTGTAGTTGTATTGATGTCTGCAATTTTTTCAATAGTTTCAATCGTTAGCGGAATACTGATGCGCTCCATCGAATTTTGAATTATGGGAACTTCCGAATTTGAAATTCCGACAAAAGTTCTAAATCTGCGCTGAAGCATCAGCCAATCATTTCCTCCATCTTCGGCATATTCATTAAAAGTTGCCAAATGCCAAATATTGGAAGTTTTATCCTTGTTACCGGAATCTTTTCTAATCGCACGTCCCCGCATCTGATTAGATGATACAAATGAACCTACAGTTGAAGCTAAAATCATCGAATTAATCTTAGGAGCATCCCAACCCTCTCCTAGAAGTGATCGCGTCCCGACAAGTACATTCAGACCTCCATCTTCAAAAAGTTTGGTGATTTTTTGCACAATCTGAGACCTATTTTGGTCTGTTAATTTTACAAGAAAATACCGACTGTCATAAGGCAACGCTTCTATATCAAACACTGTATCGCCATTTTTAATTTCGAATTCCAAACTTTTGGGAAGTATCACCAAACTGCCCGTGAGCATTCCTAATAAAAATTGATTGTTATTGGCCCTCCGCAAAATCTCAAAAATGGGTACCGCTCCTATTTTTGTTGGTTCCTGATGTTGGTCTAAAAACTCTTTTCTGATATAATCTGTGAGAACAACCATACGTAGCTCACGTTTCAAACTATCGCATTCCAATTGGACAATCTCCCATATTGATTTTAATTTTCCAATACTCGAATTCAGAATAGTATCGGATGTTTTATTTTGAAGAAAATGAACTGAGGAATTTTCTAAAAAGCCACCATGGCGAAGTTTATTTTCCCATTTTTGCAAATGTTCTTCAATTGACTGAAACTGCGTACGATCGATAAATAATAGCAAATCTAAAAGTTCTTCTAACCAAAAAAAACTAAATTCTGGTATCACTTTTTGAGTATCACCTAACACTGAAAAGTGAACCGGGTCAATCTGCACATTTTTATAATTCAGAAATACCAATCCCGAAGCATAAGAAGAAATGTTATTGTAAATCCACTCAAAACAACTACTCGGATTTTGATAGACGTCATAAGATTGCAAGGCCTGCAGGATGGTTTCGTCGTTACAAAACTCTTCATAATAATCGTGAGCACGTTTATAAATTTTCTCAAGTTTCTCGCCTTCGTCAACAGAGGGTAAGGAAAGATGCACCAAATCCTGGTGTGGACATAAATTGCCTTCTAACATCAATTCGGGAACAGATATTTCGGCATCTACAGGCCCGTTCAGCTGTATGTATTTTTGCCATTCAAAACCAGAAACATCATAAGGCGGAGTTGCAGTGAGCGCAACAATTGTTGGCTGTAAAGCTTCCTTCAAATCCATTAAACTGCTCCACCATGCTTTTTTTAGATGATGCGCCTCGTCTAAAATGAAAGTTCCTATTTTTTGTTGTGTTAACTTTTTGATGAGTTCCTGCTCCGCTGATCGGTTTATTTTTTTCTCTGTTACTTCAACTTCTGATTCCTCTTCTTCTTCCACCAACCTCTCCTTTCCCCCACTACAAGCTGCATGAACTCCTTGATATGTTGTTACAGTAATAAATTTTGGATTTCTAATATCAGTAGAAATATAATCGGGAACAAAATCTATTTGCAAAAAAAGCTCAGTAAAACGCTGAACCCATTGGTTTTTAATGGCTAAGGTTGGAGCAATAATAAGTGTAGGTTTATTAATCCTCAACATAATTTCCAGTCCTAAAACGGTTTTCCCAGAGCCAGGAGGTGCAACAATATGAAGATGATTATCCGAAATGTAAGAGGAAAATTGGTCTAAAAAAATCTGTTGATATTTTCGCCAACTGTATTTAAATTGTATTCCTTTTGGAAATTCTTTCATACTCAAAAACCACTATTATGAAACGCCAATAAATATTTATCAATATACAAATCTTTCTCTTTGGATTTGTATTGCTGAATGTATCGAGGATGTTCCAAAACAGTCATTTTATCAAAAAAGCGTTCGGTAGTATTGATCTTTTCTAAAAAAGTGGCATTTTTCTTTCCCAAAACAAATACCTCAGAAGTATCTAATCCCAAAGCGATATGTTTTTTCAGCGAGTTGATCATAAAGGGTTTTACGTTTTCAAAAAGGGTTTTATCATCGTAATAATTGGCATTGAGATTTCCATTTTTAGTTTGTTTTACAATCGCCAAAGGAAAAGGTGAATTGATGTAAAAATTTTTATAAAACAGATCAGCGCCACCAAAAGCGTTAATGACATCGTACAAAAAGACAGACGAGATTTCGTGCGTATGGGCGGATTGCATTTCGATGCCGCATTCCGATTTTAGACGTTTGGTATCCGTAAATGGAACACCAGTAACGCCTGCCCCATGCCTACTGGGATTGATGCCAATAATGAATTTACGCTGAAGATTGTCGTTGTAGAATTTAGTGTAAAATTCCTTCATCGCCAGCATCGTTTCTGGATTGTCGAAAAATGGATTCAACACATCGAAATGTTCAGGTAGACTTCCTGAATATTGTAAGTTTTTATTGAACTCTATGACTTTATCAGCGAAATTTGGCATATTTAAATGTATTAATTTAACTCCAAAAAAAATGTACCAATATTTTTCTATTGATACATTCCTTTTCAATTATCGATTTACTTTAACAAACCAAATTGTTTAAAATGATGTGTAAAATGTTTTCTTTGAAAAAGCTCCATCATCTCTTTGTTTAAAATACCAAAGCGCGGATGAAAATGCTCTGCAGACGGGTTTTCACGATAATAAATTAAAAATTCTTTAATCGTTTCCAGCAGTTTTTCTTTTGCTTCTTCTAAATTTTTATATTTAGGATGCATGGTTTCTCCATCTTTTAGTAAGGGATATTTTGCACCTTGCATAATTTCCTTATTAGAATATAGCCAATCCTGCAATTTCTCTAAGTTTTCAGCTGGAATCTCTGGGAAATTCTCAGCCTTCAATTCTCCAAAACCATTTTGCAGAACTTCTTCCAAATGCTCAACCATTAATTGAGGTGTCATTTCACCGAAATTTGCAGCTGTATTTTCTGTTAAGCCATTAATTATTTTTTCAATTGATTTTACATTCAAATCAATGAAAGGAGATCTTT
This sequence comes from Bergeyella sp., assembly GCA_041910715.1. GTDB lineage: Bacteria > Bacteroidota > Bacteroidia > Flavobacteriales > Weeksellaceae > JAFAFC01. Next base: position 8,313 of record JAYRQH010000212.1, on the reverse strand, counting down.
TTGCCACTAACGTTAGAATGGTAGCAACACAAACCACCTCATCTCGTTGATTAACTACTTCCACCAGCCATTTTACAACCCCTGAAGGAATATTTCTACCCTTTACACCGCGGTTGATTTTTTCTTTTGCCGTTAAATAAACCGTAATGGTATCACCAGCGTAAACGGGTTTGAAGAACGAACACTCCTCCAACCCATAATTTGCGATAACTGGACCTTTTTTCCCAGAAACGAATAAACCTGCTGCCGCAGAAAGAATGAAATATCCGTGGGCCACTTTCTCATCGAAAATAGTTCCCGAAAGAGATGTTGCATCGGTATGCGCATAAAAATGATCCCAAGAAACGTTGGAGAAATTCACGATGTCTGTTTCGGTAACCGTTCTACCAGCGGTTTCCAGCGAATCGCCTACTTCTACTTCCTCAAAATATTTTTGGAAAGGATGTTTGTCGGAATATTTTTTCTCGGCACCTTGTGTATAAACTTTGGTAATGGCGGTTAAAACATCTGGCGAACCTTGAATAGCGGTTTTTTGAAGGAAGAAATGAAGACCATTCAAACCACCCATTTCTTCACCACCACCTGCTCTACCAGGACCTCCATGCATCAGCGTTGGAAGCGGAGAACCGTGTCCTGTGCTCTCTTTGGCATTATCTCTGTTCAAAACAAAGATTCTACCATGTTGAGATGCAATTTTCCATGCTGTATTGGCAATGAAATTCTCATCGTGCGATATAATGGACGATACCAAACTTCCCTTTCCGCGCTTTGCCAGAGCAGCTGCTTCTTCGGCATCTTTATAAGGCATTATTGTAGAAACGGGACCGAATGCTTCAACGTCGTGAGAAACATTTTTGGTGAATGGAGAATCATTTAAGAATAATTTTGGCGTCATAAACGCTCCCGACTCATAGGAAGCATCCACCAATTCTTGAGTTCCATCGTAAACCAGTTCATTTTCCGATTTTAAAATATCTATTTTTCTCTGAACCTCATCGTACTGCTGCTTTCCGACTAATGATCCCATGCGGGTTTCTCGCGAAAGCGGATTTCCTATTTTTACTTGATCTAAAGCTTTAGATAATGCATTTTGTACATCACCTACTAAATTTTCAGGAACGATAATTCTGCGGATTGCCGTACATTTTTGTCCAGCCTTGGTGGTCATTTCATTTCGTACCTCTTTAATGAACAAATCAAATTCGGGAGTTCCGGGTTTTGCATCTAAACCAAGGATTGAGGCATTAAGTGAATCGGCTTCCATATTAAAACGAACGGCACCACCAGCGATATTTGGAAGAGACTTCAACTTTCTTCCCGTTCCTGCAGACCCTGTAAACAAAACAGAGTCCCCATCCTGAACGTAATCTAAAATATTTCCGGGATCTCCACACACCAGCTGAATGGCTCCTTCGGGAAGGAAACCGCTTTCAATCATATCTTTGAAAACCTCATACGTTAAATAAGAGCCAAAAGGAGAAGGTTTTACTACTGAAGGAACACCCGCCAATAAAGAGGTTGACAGTTTTTCTAACATTCCCCAAACTGGGAAATTGTAGGCATTGATTTGCACAGAAACCCCCTCGGAAGGAGTTAAAATATGCGTTCCTAAATGCGTTCCGTTTGCAGAAATCTTCTGAACATCGCCGTCTACCCAAAATGTGGTATTGGGCAACATTCTTTTCGCCAAACCAGAATAGGTGAAAAAAGTTCCGAAACCGCCTTCGATATCCACCCAAGAATCAACGTGAGTGGCTCCTGTTTTGTAGGAAAGTTCGTAGTATTTTTTCTTTCTTTCTAAAAGATAAAGCGCTACTTTCTTCAGCATCTGACCTCTGTCATAAAAAGTCATAGAGGAAAGATTTTTATAGCCAATGGTGCGACCGTACTCCAAAGCTTCATCAAAGTTAAGTCCGAAAGTGTCCGAAATAGACACCAATTCGCCATTCACAGCGTTATACAACGGAATTCCTTCTCCATTTCCTTCGATCCACCGACCGGCGATATAGTTTTTTAGTTTATTCATTATTATAGCATATGATACGCGATGAAAAGATAAATCAAAATGTCTATATAAGTCAAATTTGGTAACTAGCTGAATGGTGTAGAAGTCTCGTGTCTTTTCTAAGATATGCTATTATCGGTTTTCGCAGCCCGGATTGAACGATTTGTTTAAGCTCTTTTTTATTTTTTTATGGCGGCGGCGGCTTCGCCGCCGCCATAAAAAAATAAAAAAAGCGAGTAGTGAAAGCCGGAAAAGCTGCCCTAAAACTACATGAAGAGAAAATTGGATTTTGGAATGATATTTTCATATCTTTGCCCACTTATCACATCTGGGGTTGACTGGTTTCGACAGCAGGAACAATGGATAAGTAAGCATGCAGAGAACCGTAGCGCGATCTCTTTAATCCCTTGCTACAAAATTTTAACTGGCAACGAAGAGTATGCTCTTGCTGCTTAATCTGAAGTTTAGTAGGATTAACATTTTTCCTGAAGTATAGTAGGGAAACAAGATGTCCCGCGGAAGTTCGGTTCTGCGACGTCCGAATTCGGGGCATAGAAATGCAGAAATAAGCTTTTGGGAACTTCGACCAAATGACGAAAATTTTAGAAGTTAAGCGTAAAGTTGGGTGTTTTGCCTCTGCTTTTCGTCGAAAATTAAAGCAAAAATAAGCATGTAGAAGTCTTATGTATTGCCTGTTTGGACGAGGGTTCGAATCCCTCCAACTCCACAAAAATCAAATAACCATCTGAAACAGATGGTTATTTTTTTTATTACTTCCCGATTTATTCTTAGAGTTTATGTCGTGCTTTGTCAAAATTTATTTTTTTCTCGAGATTTTTTAATGTATTTTTTTTCAACCAACTTGTTGCCTTAGCTTTTTTTTAATGAGTAAAATAAAGTATTTTTGCAGTCTATGAAAAGATGGTATCTCTACCCTTTTTCCTTAGGTTATCACTTGGCAACATGGATGCGAAACATGTGTTATAATCTGGGGATTTTTAAATCGAAAAAATTTAAGACACCCATCATCAACGTTGGGAATCTTTCCGTTGGTGGATCTGGAAAATCGCCGATGGTGATGTATTTAGCCGATCTTTTGTCTAAGCATTTCCGGACGGGAGTTTTGTCTCGCGGATACGGCCGAGTTACGAAAGGATACGGCATAACAAATTACGAAAGCAACTATAAAATTGTGGGTGATGAAGCAATGCAACTCTTTGAGCGATTTAAGAATAGATTCGTCATTGCCGTCTCCGAGCAGCGAGTTCCTGGGGCTGAAAAAGTAATTTCTGATATGGATTTGGATGTTTTGGTTCTGGATGATGCCTACCAACACAGAGCCATTAAGCCTGGCTTCAACATCTTGATGACCGATTATAATGATCCTTATTTTAAAGATTTCATTTTACCAGCTGGTGATTTGCGCGAAAGCCGAAGTGGCGCCAATAGAGCACAAATCATCATGGTATCCAAATGTCCGAGTGACCTCACAGAAGAAAAAAAACAGTATTTTATCTCTCGTATAAAACCTGCTTACAACCAAAAAGTATTTTTTTCATCCATTCGGTATGACGAAAACATCTTCTCAATTAATAAAAAATTACCTGATAATAATCTTGCCTATTACGACATTCTACTAATTACCGGAATTGCCAATCCGAAGCCTCTAGTTCAACATTTAGCAAAGTTCTCTCAGAAAGTAAAACATTTGAAATTCAAAGATCATCATAATTTCAGTGATGCAGATATCAAAAACATCCTCACGGAATACAAGAAATTAGGAGAATATAAATTGATATTGACCACAGAAAAAGATTACGTTCGCTTGAAAACGTTTGATTATCTTAGAGAATTGGTTTACTACTGGCCTATTAACGTCAGTATAGATCAACAACAGGAGTTTAATCAAATCATTTTGGATTATGTTAGAAAGAATTAAAGAGACCGCCGATTTTATTAAGAAAAGAATTCAGGAAACTCCAGATTTTGCTATCGTTTTAGGATCAGGATTGGGTGCTTTGAAAAATGAAGTTGAAGCTATACACACATTGGATTACCAGGAAATTCCAAATTTTCCGCAAACAACCGTAGTTGGACATGGTGGAAGCTTGATTTACGGAATCTTAGAGGGAAAAAAAGTCTTGATGATGAGCGGTCGTTTTCATTACTATGAAGGTCACGACATGCAAACCATTGTTTTTCCTTTTCGAGTTTTTCATCAATTAGGAATTAAAAATTTAATTGTTTCCAACGCTTCAGGTGGCGTTAATAAAAACTTTAATGTTGGTGATGTCATGATTATTTCAGATCACATCAACATGATGCCAGAACATCCTTTGCGGGGTAAAAATTTGGATGAATTAGGACCGAGATTTGTTGACATGAGTGAGCCATACAGCCATAAAATGATTGCAATCGCGGAGAAAGTTGCGAAAGAACAAAATCTAAAAGTTCATAAAGGTGTGTATGTTGCACTGCAAGGCCCAACATTCGAAACGCCGGCGGAATATGGGATGATCCGTGCAATTGGTGGAGATGCTGTAGGAATGAGTACCGTTCCTGAAGTAATTGTCGCAAAACATCAAGGTATGGATTGCTTTGGAGTTTCTGTTATTACCGATTTGGGTGGTCCCGATATCGCTTTTGCTGTTTCTCACGAAGAAGTTTTACACGCTGCACAAAAAGCGATGCCTAATGTGATTCAGTTGGTAAAAGGCGTGGTGAGAAACTATTAAAAATAGAACAATATTAAAATAAAAAGCGCATCACGACTGATGTGCTTTTTTGTTGATTATAACCGAAAGCACTAATTTTACTCTTCGTATGGAAATTTCTCAAAGGAAAATAATACACGTTGATATGGATGCTTTTTATGCATCCGTTGAGCAGCGCGATAATCCCGAGCTGAGAGGTCTTCCTATTGCCGTTGGCGGCGGGCATCGTGGCGTGGTAGCCGCAGCAAGCTATGAAGCACGTAAATTTGGGGTGCGTTCCGCCATGTCCAGTAAAATTGCCAAAGAAAAATGCCCTCAACTTATTTTTGTAAAGCCTCGATTCGCTCGATACAAGGAAATATCAAAACAAATTCACGAAATTTTCCATGAGTATACCGATCTCGTGGAACCTCTGTCTCTTGATGAAGCCTATTTGGATGTCACCGAAAACAAACTAAACATTCCCTCAGCTAACCAAATAGCGCGAGAAATAAGACAAAAAATAGTAGACAAAACAGGTCTAACTGCTTCGGCCGGAATCTCAATTAATAAATTTTTAGCCAAGGTTGCATCAGATGTCAACAAGCCGAATGGACAAAAAACCATTCATCCCAACACGATGCATCAGTTTTTGGAAAAACTGCCCATTGAAAAATTTTTCGGAATTGGTAAAGTCACAGCAACAAAAATGCATCACCTGCAAATTTTCAATGGTGCTGACTTAAAATCTAAAAGCCGTGAGCAACTAGAACATTGGTTTGGAAAATCGGGTAATTACTACTATTTAGCCGTTCGCGGAATACACAACAGTGAAGTGCAACCTGACAGAACGCGAAAAAGCGTGGGCGTAGAACAAACATTTTGGGACGATATCTTCGATCAGGATGGTGTGAATGACAAACTATTGTCCTTAAGCAAGGAGCTGCATGAGCGCCTCACAAAAAATGACGTGAAAGGAAAAACACTAACATTAAAAATCAAATACAATGACTTTCGTGTTCATACCCGAAGTTTTTCGCAAGAAAAATATTTTTTTGGTGTGGACGCGTATTTTCACGCTGCTTTAAAGCTTTGGGAACAGAGGCCTTACGATAAACCTATTCGCCTGTTAGGACTGTCGATATCGAATCTAAATACCGTCAATCAAAAACAAATTTCCGTTCAGCTGAAAATTCCTTTTCAAGAATATGAAGAATAAAGGATGATTTTTCACCATAGTGAAAAGGCTTATGCCATAATTCAGTATCTTTAATTCATGGAAGTTTATCAGTTACAGCCCACTTATAAGGATGCACCGCATTTTCAGGATTTTTGGAAAAATGGCAATGGTAAGAAGATGCAGAAATGGAGTGGCGCACACTTGAGTTTTGATCAATTTGAGAAATTTGCCCCATATTACTACCGTTGTGATGATTTGGGCGATGCAGTGGTGAAGGATGTATATTTTAAAAAATCATTCAAAGAAGCTTCTGCTGAAATTGAAAATTACATCCGAAACGGAGTAAATACTCAAGACTCTAACATTCCAGAAAGTGTAAAAAAATTATTTCAGGAAACACAACATATTCCCGATTGGGTCGATTGGGAACTGATGGAGAGGGGCGCAGGCTTATGCAGAAGATCAGGTTTAAATTCGCTTATTGTTTTGCGAGATTACACATTAATGGGCGGGTACGACAATGCCTACCTGACAAAACCACTAATTTTTACCGGTGCTCTAAAAAAAGGAGCTGTTAAACGTCTTGCAGACACTCTAAATTTTTGGGTGAATGTGACACGAAAATATTCGATGAAAACACATCAGAAGGGATATGAAATGGCCATAAAAACCCGTCTTATCCACTCCTATTCGCGATTGATCATTTTAGAAAAAACAAAAAATTGGGATACCAAAAATTATGGTCTTCCCATCAATACTTGGGACATGATTGCCACCTATATTGGTTTTTCATTGGTTTTCTTGCATGGACTCAAAAAAATGGATATGCATATAACTCCCGAGGAAGAAAAAGGGCATTTTATGCTATGGAAATACATTGGTTACCTCATAGGAATTCCAGAAAACCTCCTGCCAAACAACAAAAAAGAAGCGACAGAATCTTTTTATTGCTGGACGTCTGTACAACCTTCTTCTGATGAAGATTCCGTTTTACTGGCACAATCGCTGTTGGACGAAAATCTAGAAGCAACTTTTTTAAAATATCATTTTCAAAGAAAAACCTTGCGAAATCTTCACGCTTCAATGAATTGGTTTTTGCTTGATAAGGAAGTGAACGAACGATTACAAATTCCAAAAGTGAAATTCCCCAACGCTTTTGCCAATATGATTCGATTCCGAAATCGTTGGTTTCAGAAATTCAACAACTACGAAAAACAACTCAAAATTGGTGGTGAAGCGCAGGAAAAAGTTTTGGATGATTACCTGAAAATCGCACCACGGAATGTACATGGGTAATAAATCCAATGTGCATTATTTTAAGATAGAATTTGAGTAAATAAGTGATTTAAAGTAGAGTTTAGAATCAAATAATTAGCAATAATTGGTACAAAACGTATCAGTTTTTCAGAAATTAATTCCGTATTTTTGACAAAATAAATTTTAGAATGAGCAACGCAGACGATAAAAAGAAAGCACTGGCCTTGGTGCTTGAAAAATTAGATAAAACCTACGGGAAAGGCACCGTAATGACACTTGGCGAAGATTCTATTGACCATACCATTGAAGTAATTCCTTCTGGATCTTTAGGACTGGACTTGGCTTTGGGTGTTGGCGGTTACCCAAAAGGAAGAGTGATTGAAATCTATGGACCTGAATCTTCTGGTAAAACCACACTAACGCTTCATGCTATTGCAGAAGCTCAAAAACAAGGGGGTATCGCTGCTTTTATTGATGCAGAACACGCTTTTGATAGAACCTATGCTGCAAAACTAGGCATCGATTTAGAAAATTTGATTATTTCTCAGCCTGACAACGGTGAGCAAGCATTGGAGATTGCAGATAACTTAATCCGTTCGGGCGCGATTGATATCGTGGTTATCGACTCTGTTGCTGCCTTAACGCCAAAAGCAGAAATTGAAGGTGAAATGGGTGATTCTAAAATGGGATTGCACGCGCGATTGATGTCTCAAGCGTTGAGAAAATTAACAGCGACAATTTCAAGAACAAAATGTACCGTAATCTTCATCAACCAATTGAGAGAGAAAATCGGGGTCATGTTCGGAAATCCTGAAACAACGACTGGTGGAAATGCCCTTAAATTCTATGCTTCGGTGAGAATTGACATCAGAAAAGCATCAGCGCCTATCAAAAATGGTGATGAAGCTATTGGTTCTCGCGTGAAAGTGAAAATTGTAAAGAACAAAGTTGCTCCTCCTTTCAAACAAGCGGAATTCGACATTATGTACGGTGAAGGTGTTTCGAAAACGGGTGAAATTTTGGATCAGGCAGTAGAAATGGGAATCGTGAAGAAAAGCGGCTCTTGGTTCAGCTATGAGGACACCAAACTAGGACAAGGTCGTGATGCGGTGAAGGAAGTCTTGAAAGATAATCCTGAGTTGGCGGAAGAACTGGAAAATAAAATTAAAGAAGAAATT
>JAYRQH010000211.1:0-2607 GCA_041910715.1 Bergeyella sp. | reverse complement strand
GGTCACGCGAAAACTAAAGATAATCATGGAAATAAAAAAGCTGATCCATAAAAACAAGTGTGCAGTTTTTGTGAAATAGCGATTGGATTTTATGACTTCAACATTGTTCAGTAAATCTTTCAATCGTTGACTTTCATAGTAAAAATTTGTTGTATTTTTCTCGTAAAACTCTTGTTGTGTTTCTCCCTGTTGAAGAATTGCAGAATCTGAATCAGCGACATTAGAATAAGTAGGCTTAAGTGCTTCTTCTTCCACATAATCAGCAGAAGATGGGCTGAATGCATTATGCATTTTATCGCGCTTAATGAATTTTTTAACTTCAAAAGTATCAGGATGATAGACCAACTTCGTCCAATCTTGTGCATTTAAATTGTTTTTAATCTGGTATTTTTTTGATAGTTTTAAAAACTCCTCCAAAAGCTGTTCAATGACTTTTGGATTTTTCGCATCCAGAATATGTGCTACAGATTTGTTAATTTCAAAACGTGCTTTTTCGCTTTGTGCAGTTCCTCTTGATAAATTCGATGGTGTACTTTCAAAATTAGGAGTTGTTTCTTCAGAGCCGTTACTGATCGAAGTATGAAACAGTGTCGAATAATTGTAATAGGACAGATTAAGTGTTTCAATATCATTGGAAACGTCTACAACGCGTTTTTGAAAGAAAAAAACTAACGAGTCACCGACTTGGTGAGTATAGGCGATTCGGGTATTTGCACCTCGTTCCGGTTGCGGTATAAGCCACTGTTGGTGGTCATTCTTCTCCGTTGCTGCTTTTGCATAAATCTCAAAAAACTGATACGAGCGCTGATTATTGGTAAAATACCTGTCCGAACGAATAATTTTCGTAGGATCGGTCTCACAATATAATTTGGAAAAAACTTCTGGGTATCGCCTTTCACTTAAATCATATCCGATATAATCTTGTGATAAAAATGCAGCCGATTTATTGATTAATTCAATGTTTTTTTTCATCTCGGCATCCGAATAGGCAGTGTTAATGAACGTCCGAAAGCCCAGCATATACGACCAATAAAAACTTGTTGATACAAGAACAATGATAAAATAGTGAACAAACTGACTAAACAATTGCGGCCTGGACACAGGATAGAAATTTTTAAATGCATTGTTTCTGAACATGCTTACCAACCAAACCACCAAAATCAAAACACTAATAAGTATACTTATGTACACCAGTCCGTTCCTAAAAAAATCATCAACGGCATTAGAATAATGTAAGCTTGTAGGATTGTAATGCGAAAAATAGCCAATGATGAAAAACAAAATATGCACGAGTAAACTAACCAATAGAATCCACACAATTTTGGTATTCCACGTCGTGGGATAATGCTCTAAAAGATATTTGTTTATTTTATGTAGTCGCTGTTTCATTAGGGAAGTATACGAATTATAGGATTTAGGATTAAGAATTAACAAAAAATCGTCTTGTTGAAGTCGAAATATTACGGATGTAGGTAATTTCTTTTTGGGAAGCACCTAAAGCACGTAAAGCTTCATTAAAATCGGTTCCTTTGTCAAAAGTAGCAATGTAAACACCACCGTTATACGTCATATTTTCGAGGTTAAGGCCACCAAAAAGTTGTAGCAAATCTTCCCTTGAGTTTTGCGTATCAATTTCCAGAATTAAATGCGCATTATGATCGTCGCTTTGCTCTACATTACTTCGGTATTTTCCATTTTTCAGAAAAATTACTTCATCCGAAATTTTTTCCACTTCGTAGAGTTGTTGCGAACTTAAAATAAGGGCGATTGGGTTATTGGTTGAATCGCAAATTTCTTTCAAATCCTCCAAAATGATTTGCTGAGCCAGAACATCCAAATTCGCCAAAGGCTCATCTAATAGCAAAATTTCAGGTTTTCTAAGAAGAGTTCGTGCTAGCTCGAACCTCATTTTATATCCCGAAGATAATTCGTCCCACTTCAGATGCTTGTAATTCCATAATCCTAAACGCGCAATCATCAGTAAGGTTCGCAACTCATTTTCCTCAGGCGGCACTCCATAATTTGACAAAACAAATTTCAGATTATCTTTAAGGCTACCGTACCATCGTTCTGTTCTTTGTGGTATGTAAATTAATTTCGTTTTGAGGTCGAACTCACTTTCATATGGTTTTGAAAATCGAAATTGTAAGTTGCCAGAAGTATACGATAGTTCCTTCGCCAAAATACGAAGCAAAGTGGTTTTACCATTACCATTTTCTCCAACGAGGCCGTACACTTCACCTTTTTTTATCTCAATGGAAACTGGACCCAACAAAAACTGCTTGTTGCCGTATGATTTCTGAATATTTTGCGCCTGTATTACCCAACCTTCTCTTGACATTTCTTCAACTGCAATTGCAGCCGTTTGCTCTAAAAGTGCCAAACACTTTTGTATAAATTCGTCAACAAGTTGCGGATTTTTTTCCTTCCAATCGGTTAATTGGATTGCTTGAGAATATACCGACATGTCTTGAGTATCCATGGCACAATTCAGTAGTTTGCGAAAACCGACCGAGAGGTCACGAGCTACTAAATACTGACGTGCCTCCTCGACCCGAACTTGATGTGTTGTCATATACACGCTATTCTTTTTGTTAAAGATACTTC
>JAYRQH010000210.1:0-6083 GCA_041910715.1 Bergeyella sp. | reverse complement strand
GCATTATTAAGGCTAAGATGGTGAAGAGAAGGTAAATTACAATTTCAAAAATTTGGTATAAACAAAACAAAAAACCCTCTGAGATCAAAGGATTCAGAGGGTTTAAAGTTCCCCAGACGGGACTTGAACCCGTACGTCCTTGCGGACACAGGATTTTAAGTCCTGCGTGTCTACCAATTCCACCACCAGGGCGTAGTGGAGCGAAAAACGGGATTCGAACCCGCGACCCCAACCTTGGCAAGGTTGTGCTCTACCAGCTGAGCTATTTTCGCATCTTTTTTTTGTGCGGATGAAGGGACTCGAACCCCCACGCCGTGAAGCACCAGATCCTAAGTCTGGCGTGGCTACCAATTACACCACATCCGCAGTTTTTTTTAAAGAACTCCTTTCTTTTTTGTGAGTGCAAATATAAAGCATTTTTATTTATACTCACAAATTTTTTTGCGAATTATTTTTAATAATAAATTTCATTTATTCGGCAGTACCATTCATTTTTGTTATTTTTACAAAATAAATATTTGCAATGGAATTACAAGGAACAGTTAAGAAGATTGGTGATACTCAGACGTTTGGTTCTGGGTTTCAGAAAAGAGAAATGATTTTGCTTACGCAAGAGCAGTATCCACAGCCTATTAATGTTGAGTTTTTACAAGATAAAATTTCGTTATTAGATACCATTTCAGAAGGAGAAAATGTGAAAGTTGGTATTAATATTAGAGGAAGAGAGTGGACGAGCCCGCAGGGTGAGACCAAATATTTTAATAGTATTGTGGGTTGGAGAGTTGAAAAAATGATGGATGGTGGTGCAGAGCCAACTCAAGCAATGCCTACAAGTGCTTCAAATACTAGCCCAGTGAGCAATGGAAATCCTTTTTCAGAGGATGAAGATGATGATTTGCCATTCTAATCACATACTCGTAATAGAACGTGAATCCTCTTTTTTTATAAAGGGGATTTTTTATGTAATTTGACGTATGATTTTTTTATCAGATACTTATCCTAATTTTCCCGATCCGTACGATTATGATCCTCCGGGCGGTCTCATGGCTGCTGGTGGTCGCTTGGATGTAGATTATGTGTGGGAGGCATACCAACAAGGCATATTTCCTTGGTTTAATCCCGATGAGGAAATTTTATGGTGGTGTCCTGACCCACGTTTCGTTTTGTTTCCGTCGGAACTACGAATCTCGAAATCGATGCGTAAGACTTTTAGAGATGAGGTTTTTCAATTTACAGAGAATAGCTGTTTTGAAGAAGTAATTAGGTCCTGTCAGGAGATTGAGCGACCCGAGCAGGATGGCACGTGGATAACTGAGGACATTGTAAATACTTTTTTAGAGCTTAACCTACAAGGCAAAGCCAAAAGTATCGAAGTTTGGTATGAAGGCGAACTCGTTGGCGGTTTTTATGGTCTTACCGTCGGTCGTGTATTCTGTGGCGAAAGTATGTTTTCCAAAATGAGTAATGCTTCCAAAGCAGGATTTATTCAATTTGTTGTGCAAAACAAAAATGTATTTGATTTAATTGATTGTCAAATACATTCCAATCATTTGGAGTCGTTGGGTGCGCGAAGCATTCCGAAGCTGGAATTTTTAGAGTATCTTCATAATAAAAAAGACCTCAAATAGAGGTCTTTTTTAATGATATTGTAAGTGTTCAGATTACTTCTTTACACCTCTTACGATAACGTTGTCAAGTTCCCAAGAGACTGAAGCTCCCGCTACAGATGTGTATTTGAATGCGATAACTACCGATTTTCCTTCATAGGCTTTCAAACTGATTTTTCCAGATGAAACAAAGCCTCCAAATCCGTCTAAAGCGGTATCATAAACGGCATTCGTAGCTTTGGCCCAAATAGTGGTTGCCACGTTTCCTGTATAGTTCTCCGTTACATAGACTTCCAAAGGATTTCCATTAAATCGACCATCCGTCTCAAAGGTGAAGAAAGGATCTGTATATCCACTTAGAGCGATTGGTTTGGAAACCAACCAGTCTTCATTAGCCTGTCTGTTTCCGTCGAGGAAAGCGCTTGGGCGAGGATTTCCGAAGTTGGTTGTTGTCCATGTTTGAGTTCCCAAAACGTTTACGGCCGTCCAATTCGATAAATTGTCGAATCCTTCTTTAAAAATAGTTGCTGTAGGAAGTGGATTTGTACCATCACAACGAGGATTATCCAAATCGGCCCCTCTCAAGTTAAGAATCCAGATTTGATACTTTCCGTTATAATAACTTAAAATACCTGTCACATCTCCTTTACCAGAATCAATATCGGTAGAACTTGCTTTGAAAGGGAAGTCTCGCGTTCCAAAATCTGCATACCCCGAAGTGGTTAAATCGATTTTGTTTCCGCTACAATCTTCAAGCGTTCGTGCTGTTGTGTTGGTTCCTTCCGCGTAGGTTTTTCCTAAATCCGTTTCAATGAATTGAAGATCTTTAATTCGGATATATCGACCAACGTCCGCTTTTGTAAGCTCATTAATTTTTTTCACGGTAGGAGTCACTGATGTAATCGGACGGTCGGTTCTGAAGAAATGTTTGTAGGTATCTTCTGGATTAACCTGCCCTACGTTACCTTGGAAAAGCCCACCTAGCTGTAATTCGCCATTTTTATCGTTAATATAAAGATCTTTTAGGCCAACGGTTACGGTTCTACCAATTTGGAAACGTCGGTCTAGAAAAAGGTCACTCACGTTAATATTAATCATAATACCGCCTGTTTCATCCTCAACGTAGATTTTCTTAAATAAATTACCTGCGGCATCATTACCCACAACTTTCGCAGTTAATGTTGCGTTTTCTGTGATTTGGTATAGCGAACCTTTGTAATAGTCTTTCACTTGAGCAACGGTTTTTGCTGTAGCCGAAGCATCCGCTTGACATGTTGCTGTTAATTTATCTAAACGTGGACCTTTCATATCCAGATCTGCATCGTTTACGATGTAGAATTGGTATGATGAATTGAATTTGCTAAGAATACCAACAAATTTTCCGTTTCCTGACGGTAGATTTTTATTGGCAAATGTTGCGTAACCACTGTTTCTAACTACTCGTGTGGTAAGCGCTGCACTTGGATCATTGATTTGTCTGTCAATACTAGTTCCTTCTGGAGCATACTGCATACAAAGTGTTTTCTTGTCAAACTCGGCATTGTCAATCTGAACTAGACATCCCACATACTGATCGTTAGCTGTTTTAAAATCAGCCAACTTCATAACCAAAGGCTTTATTGTTACTTTCTCAGTTTTACATGATCTAAAGATTTTCGTAGGTAATGTACTTTCTGTAATACGCCCGAAAACACCTGTTGTAGCACTGTTTTCACCCAATTGGATGAAGTTTCCGTACGTACCCAAGGCAAGACCATCTAAGGTGATTGATACTTTGGAGCCTTGTGGGTAGTTTGCATAGGTATTTACCGCATCGACACTAATCACCAAACCTTGAGTTGGGTTTTCTGGTTTATCCTGAATGTAGATGTATTTGTAAATGTTACCTGTTTCATCAGACGAAGAGACGTAACCTTCTACCAAAAGTTTATCCGTGATTTTTGTTCCGGATCCCATTTTTTTCAGCGCGTCCAGTGTGATGGTTTTGTAGCCATCAAACTGATCTCTACATTGGTAGGCTTCGAGGTTTGGGTTGTTGTATTTATCATCGTGTACACAGGCGGTAAGCAATAGTGCCATCAACGTCCACGAGAAGATTTTAAAAGTTGATATAATCGTTTTCATACTTAATGTCTTACTGTTAATCTTAGAATCTTAAATAAATGTTCGCAAAGAATGTTGTTCCTCTATCGTACCATAATTTAGGTCCGAATAGTGGTGTTTCTCTCTGGCTTTCAACATATGCATCACGGAAAGTTGATCGTCTTCCTTGCTCGAATCCACCAGTAACGTAGTCTCTGTTGTTAAGAATATTGTTTACACTCACACTAATTCCCATTCTGTATTTTCCGAGTAAGAATGATTTTCCCGCATTGGCATTAAGCATAAACTGATCTTCAAACTTATGTTGTTTTAGCAAGGCAGCAACGGCATCAGGAGAAGCTGCTGGAATATCGATACCAGAACCCATATAATCGTTCACTGCAGTATAACGATCACCCGTTAAATCCGTATAGAATAGAGGAGTTCTTGTAATTGTAGAAAAATCTAAGTACTGGTCCATCAAATAATTTCCAGAAACGCCTACCCACCAAAATTTCGGTGAATTGTATTTTAAACCAGCAGAAAATGCTTTCTGAGGAGTTCCTCCCACTTTATATCCTTTGATATTTGCTTTTCCTAATGATGAGAATCCTTGAGTAAGGTTTTCATTATCAGCAGCATAGTATACATTCGGGTTGTTTTCGTAAGTGTACTCGCCCCAGCTTCCTACCGCGTTGAAGTTTAGGGTTGGAGTTACCTTAACATCGACACCTAGCTCCAAACCTTTGTACCGTTTGTGAGCTCCAGAAAGAACTTCTGTAATAAACGCATCGCTGGAACTGGTGTTACCAGATTGTCCAAGTAATTCGATTCCTTCAGAATAGTAACGGGATACTTCAATCGCATTTTCAACATCGGTCCAATACCCAGATAAACGAAGTTTTACAATTTGTCCTCTCAAGATATAACTCAATTCATTTGAATTGATAATCTGATTTTCTAAACCAGGAACCGTAAAGTCATTCGCTCGTGGGTTTAGGAAAATTTCATTAAGCGTTGGTGCAGTGCTGAAGAACGTTCCCGCGTACGTAATGAAGTTTTTACCGTTAATTTTATAGGTCACTTTACCTTTAATTCCCGCATTGGTGAAGTCGTAAACGTCACTCTTGCCTTTGGAGTTGTTTTTGTATAAGTGGTGACGGAATTTTCCATCTCTTTGAGATTCAGAATACGATGCAAAAACCGAAGCAACGGCTGTCCATCTAGGCAAATCAACTTCTGTTGAAGCGTTTAACGTATACGTCTGTCTCAACAAATCATAGGAATATTGAGTTCGATCGCCCTCATACACTTTTGTGTTCGGATTATCAATATCAAACGATTGACTGTTCCCGAAAGAGTTCAAGTTGTTCGCATAGGTGGCGCCAAGAAGGTCTTTTACACTTCTAAAATTATCAGAAACTAAGTTTTGATAGGAGAAATTCAAATTTAGCTTCCAGTTTTCGTCCAATTTCGTATCAAAATGGGATACATAGTTGAACGTTTTATCTTTGTTAACGTCTTCTACAACCGAATAAAGTGCTCCTCTTTCTAGATTGTTTCGGTTTGCGTTGTATAAATCGTCCCAGTTAATTTGGCTGTTTGTAATAAAGTTGTTACGAACGTTGTCGATTTCAGCTTGTTCTGCAGCAGTAATCTCGGTGCCTCCATCGCTTGCTGTTTGTGAGAAACGGTCTGTCCAATAACTAGGTAATTTTCTGTAATACGTTGGGTTGGGATCTGAAGCGCGGAACCAGTCTAATCGGCTTCTTCCATCGCGACCAAACTGATACGAGAATGTGTTGTTCCAGTTACTTGTTTTCCCAACTTTATTGTAGAATTGAAGTTGGAAAATAGGTTCAAACGTCTTTCGAATTCTTGAATTTCGCTTTTCACCATCCTGCCATCCCCAATACGCATTGTAGTTTTTGCCCATCAAATCATAAGCTTCCTGCGTGTTTGGACTGTTTGTGGAACGGTAGGTAGGCGCTCCAAAGGCCGTTAAATTAACAGAGAAACGATCGGAGAATTTCTTTTCTATCGACCCAAAATATGCGTACGAGTCTTGATAAACTCCATGGATAATTCCGCGATCTGCCCACCTTCTACTTGCAGAAAGTGAAAATGCCCATCCATTTTTGCTAAGACCTGAATTGTACGTAGCCATCAAACGGTGGAAATAACTTCTGTTGGTAAATGAATATGCCAAAGAAGTTCCTTTTCTATACGATGATGCTCGGGTATTATAGTACACCACACCACCAAGATTTCCGAATGAATATTCGGAAGGGGTAATGTTGTCTGCATTTTCCAGCGGATAACGTGTTACATCATTCAAACCTCCCCAGTTGGAGAAATCAATTCTACCATCATCATTTTTAGACATGGTAACTC
>JAYRQH010000209.1:0-3126 GCA_041910715.1 Bergeyella sp. | reverse complement strand
GAGAGTTGAATAACTGAATGCCCAATTCGCTTGCAACATTCACATCAATATTCTCCATACCAGCTCCTACCCTCGCAATAAATTTTAAATTCGGGGCGTTTCGTAAGAAATTTTCATCGAGCGGAATGCGACTGCGGATAATAATCCCATCGTAATTGTTGATTTTTGCGATCACCTCATCATAAGAAGATGCATGATCTTCCTCCACATGAAAACGATGAGCTGTAAGCTGTTCTGAAATTAACGGGTGATTTTTATCCAGTTGCAGAATTTTCATACGAAAACTAATGTAAGATTTAAAAGAAAGCTCCTAATCTGGATTCGAGCAGAAAAGTTTTTTCAGCTCCACAGACTCCTGAGGTTTCATACGTCCGGAAAGTATTAGCGAGAGTTCTTTTCTTCTTAAAGCTGCGGCGTGTCTTTCAATTTCCAAATCAGATTCGGGAAGCATATCGGGAATCGGAACGGGTTTGTTAAACTCGTCTACGGCAACAAATGTATAGATTCCCGCATTGGTATGCGTTTTAACACCTGCAATAGGATCATCCAACCACACATCCACATAAATTTCCATTGAAGTAGAAAAAGCGCGAGAAACTTTAGATTCCAAAACCACAATTCCACCCTCAGGGATTGGATGATTAAACGACACATGATTCACCGATGCCGTTACCACTCTTCGTTCGCAGTGTCTTGCTGCCGAAATAGAAGCACACCGGTCCATTTTGGCTAAAAGTTCTCCTCCAAAAAGATTTCGAAGAGAGTTGGTTTCATTAGGAAGGACGATGTTGGTCATAATCGTCAATGATTCTTGTGCGGTTTTCGTTTTTACCATAAAAAAATAACGTATTTAGTGTGCAGTAACAGTGGCGCTATCTGCCTTTTTTTGATTTTGTTTTGTGCTATCTGTAACGGAGCTCTTTGGAATTCGGTGTGTTGATGTTTTTACCGAGACATCGAACGATTTTTTTCCAAAAATTCGGTCACGTTGCGAGTAGGCTAAAAGAAGTATTACCGCGATCGGAATGGCTACTAAAAAAGTCCACAAAATGGCTTTATTCTGTTTGTATTCAGATGGTTCTTGGGAAGTCTCCGCATTTAAAGCATCCAAATTAATTTCTTCTAAACCAAAAAAATCGGGAGCTTCCGCATTGATTCGTTCACCGTTCCAAATAACGGCTTGTCCTTCACGTTTCAACGTTCCAAGATGTGGAATCTGAACTTCATTCGCATTTAAAAGCATAATTTTCCAATCTTCAATTTGAGTTGCTATTTGCTTCGCAGAAAGACTGGTCTTTCCGGATAGATAATCCATCAGCCCTTGATCGCGGGCTGACTCGTCATAATCAAAACCAATTTCTGTTGATGGTGGAAGGATATTTTTGGTTCCATCAACCACTTTTGCTCCCGAATGCATGATGTAAAAAACACCCAAGCCCGAAACGTTAGCGCGTTTATGGCTTTTCAAATAATCTAAAATTGAGAAAGAAACTGTATTCATAGCGTGGCAAATTTACGGTATTTCACACAAAAAATGGTCATCCGAAAATGACCACTCTTTTTTTACCTGAATAAGTAAACTATTTATTGAAATTTCCAGCTTACACCAAACATAAAATTGGTTCCTGCCTGGGCAAAATAATAAGGAGTATCTCCATAAACATAGCCGTTATTCACGTATTTTTTATTGAAGATATTGGCTACAAGAAGTTTAAATTCAAATGTATTTCGAGGAAACTGGAGCGTATACATTGCATTAAAATCCGACAAAAAATAGTCATCTAACCTAAAATTAGGATTTTCGGTATTATCCAAATACTGTTTTCCAATATATTGATTGCTTAATCCCACTGTGAAGTCTTTAGAAAAATCGTAGTGCAAACCTAAATTTGCCACCACATTCGGCGAATAGGAAGTTTGTACATTTTTCAAAACAATCACCTCTTCATTTTTCATGGCATTCAGGTCTTTTATTCTGTTGCTGCTCAATGCAAGATTTCCGTTCACCCTAAATTTTGGACTCACATTTGCCATGGCGGCAATTTCTAACCCTGCTCTATACGAATGATCGACATTTTCCCGAATAAATTCACCAATATCATTGATAACTCCAGAATAAACCAGCTGATTTTTATAGTTCATAAAATAGACATTGGCCGTCCATGAAAAATCAGATGAAACTTGCTTTTCGATTCCCAATTCCCAATCTTGAAGGAACTCCGCTTTTGTATTGTAATTCTCCTCCAAATCATCGCGATTAGGCTCTCGTTGGGCAATAGCATACGAAAGAAATATTTTTCCATTGTTAATCTTATAGTTTACCCCCGCTTTTGGGTTCACGAATGTCCAATTTTTATCCAAATTGAAACCTTCGCCATCTCCAGCATCCAAAATTTTGGTATTATAGGTAATGTTTCGCACCTGAAGGTCTGTAAAAAGTTCCCAACGGTTCATTTTGAACAACGCTTTGGCAAATCCTGAAATTTCGTTTTTCACGGAGCGATTTCGGTAGTATTCATGCTCTTGAATTTGCGGGAAATAAAATCCGTTTACATTACCAAAATGCCTACCGTAATATTGATTGGCAACCACACCAAAATTCAAATCTACATTCGGCAATCGTCCGTATAATGTAGAAACAACTCCGTAAAAATCATTATCCAACCATTTTTTTCTAATAAAATCAGTTACTTTAACAGTCGACCCATTTACAGTTTCGTTTGGAAGGTCGTACTTTGAAAACTTAGCACCTTGTTTATAATTTTCGTAGTAGCCTTTTCCTTTGGTATAATGAAGTGTTGTTTCGAGCTTCCAAATGTCTGAGAACTTTTGCTCCCAAAGTAGTTGATAGTGATTTTGTTTGTAATTGTCGGTTTCATTATCATAAAATCCGATGATATTTTCCCAATTCGCGTCGTAAATAGCGCCCGAAAAATTGTATTTAGGATTTGTTCTGTACGTTTCTGGGTCAACACCATTCCATGCTTGATAGGTTTTTTCTTTACCACCAAAAGCCATTAGGCGGACTTTTGTTTTATCCTCTTCGAACAAAGCTGTGAAATTATAGGAATCCAAGTTTGATTTTGCCCGATCAATATAACCATCGGAATGAATTTTGGTGTAGCG
>JAYRQH010000208.1:0-1617 GCA_041910715.1 Bergeyella sp. | reverse complement strand
GAAGTGAAATCATTTTTAGGATTTTTCAATAATGTTAAGGACTTCCTAAAACGCAAAATACGGCGGTATTCGGAAGGTGATTTTCCCATCTTCAGTCGAACGTATTGGTGCAGGTATTGGCGTGAAATGCCGTTGTTTTTCGCAATTTCTTCGATGGGTATGTCTTCTTCAAGAGCTTCTAGTAAGGAAGTGAGTAAGGGATCGATTTGCTCGCTAAATCGGCTGGTGAAAAAATCTTCTAAAAAATCAATCTGATCCTCGCGGTTATTAAACGAAAAAATCGGAGCAAGCTTCTGGATGAACTCCCGTTCTGGTTGAAAATCGAGCATGGATTTTGGTGAGAAAAATGTTTCTATTTTGGGAAAAAAGTGGCCGATACCCATCGGTTTGAAGTACATAGTGACCTCATCAACAGGTTCAAGATAATGCACTTTTAACGGTTTCTTGTAGTGGTAGGTGAGGCTCGAAATATATTTTGGCTGTTCCGATTTTCGGATAAACACTTCCTGATCTCGTATCTCCAAATCCGTATTACCAAAGAGGGTCAAAATAAAGTAGTTGTTAGGAAAGGTATAGTATTCGAAAGGAAAATGGTCTTCCTTTTTTAAAAAATAATAACCTTCCAAATACTTTTGAAGCAGTTGGGATTTGGGCGTGTAGAAATCGACCATGCGTAACGAATATTTCCCAGTAAAAATACACTTAATCCCAAGCCATCTGTGGTAAGAAAATGCTAAAGTACGGGTGGGATTCGTTAAATCTTACCGTGATTTTTTAACAAAAACCTATTCCATTCGGCAAAGTCGTTTGGCAAACGCTCGGTCTTCGTAAGCTTTCAGCGCTTGTAGAGGCTGTGAACTTGATGTAATGCTGCAATTTTCTGTGCATGCAATCACCTTTTGATTCTCCATCAACCTAATGACGGAATTCTCTTTAATGTATTTGCGAACTTCATGCGTTGTGGGTTCCAAGCCGGCGGGTCCACCGAAATAGCGTTCGTAAATAAAGAAAAGAGTGCCCTGGTCGTAGTAATATTCCGTGTAGGTTTCGCCATCGCCTAGAAAGCCCCATTGTATCGTAATTTTTACAACCTTCCCTTGGTGAAGATGGTAGGTAATGGTATTTTCCACTTCGCAAGCAAATGTAAACGACTTTTGCTCCAATTTTTGCGCATTGATTTCGGCAAATTTCTGCTTGATCCAGACAATATCGTCCACGGGATTGGTCTGCTGTAACGTAGGTCGGGCTGCAACGGTATCAGTCGCAATTGGATCCGATGAGGTGTTAACGGTGTTTTCATTTTTCTTCTGACACGATGCCAAAACGATGAGTACGAAGAAAGCGAGTATTTTTTTCATGGGATTGCATTTTTGCGGTGTAATTGACTTTTATAGACCACTAAAATACAGAATATCTAAAAACGTTATCGAACTAGTAGTCTGAGTATTAAGATGCTAAAAAAATCACAATTATTGTCTCAATTGTGGAAATTAATGTTTTTTTTTAAATAATAAGTATACTTTTACCGCTTGCGGTTGACCAATAAAGATCAGTATTGGAAAATTTGGGGTGATATCAATGGGGTACAGGAACGATCAGCTGTGGTTGATGTTCTTT
>JAYRQH010000207.1:0-1831 GCA_041910715.1 Bergeyella sp. | reverse complement strand
GCGAACAATATTTATGGAACCTACATAAACGCCGAAATTAAAGGTGAAAAGGATTTTGACAAAAATGAAAATGTGTATTTCCGGGCAGATCGTGCATTTTATTCACCACTAACGCGCTGGGCAGGAGGGATTAATCTTGAATATTTTAGACGTTTTATAGAAATCCCCAATGCTGGTGACACGCGTCCGTTTTCCATTGGCGCAGTGCAAGTTCAGAATCAGGATTTTTGGGGGGGAATGCAGTTTCGCATCAAACCGAAGGACGATGGTAAAGTAACGGATAATCTCGGTGTTGCTCTCCGATTTCAGAATTTCTCATATGTAGATTCTCCTGGTCCAGATCTTGATCCGCTTAATTTTTTTACATCGCATACGATGATTTTGGGAGCCATTAGCTACACGCAGCGAAAGTTTTCTACCCGTAAAAATGTGTTTCAGTTTGAATTGCCTGAAGATATTGCCTATGGTAAATCACTTTCCTTAACGGGTGGTATGGTCCGGATGTTGGGGAATTCAATGCCTTATTTTGGTATCTCGGGTTCTTTTGGTGAGTTTAATAAGTTAGGTTACATGAATATCCGAACCGAATTTGGAACGCTGATAAAAAACGGTAACAACTTTAGAAGCACACTACGACTTGATGGTTTGTATTTTTCGAATCTAAGGCAAGGTGAACATCTTAAAGTCCGCCACTTTTTTTCGCCCACGCTGGTAATTGGTGGCGCAAGGAGCAACACCTATTTAGATCGGCTCAACATGTCTGCTCTGGACGAATTTCCTCAGTACGATGATAATTATGTGGGAACATCGAAGTTAATCCTTCGTTATCAGCTTCAGTTTTTTGTAAACAAACCTTGGAAAAATTTTTATTTCAATCCGTATATTATGGCTGGTTTTGGATGGCTCGAGCGCGAAAATAAAAACCTATTTAATTCGGGTATGCATACCAAAATTGGGTTGGGAGTGCAGATTTACAATCCGTTTTTAGCGTTTAATCGTTTCCAATTATCGTTTGTTTTTTATCCAAAAGTTCCTTTTGATAATAACCCAGTTTTTGATTTTAACAGCTATCGAAACAATCACATGCCGATACCTAATTTCCAAATAGGGAAGCCTTCAGCAGTAGATTATCATTACGATTAAATTATTCTCGTAAAACTTTGATCCGATTGTCAGGCCAGATTTTGATAACAGAGGAGCCGGAATACTCGGAAACTTTTTCATGATGTTCTTCCACGATGTAGTCTACAGCATTTTGTAATTCTTGTGAGATATCTGAAAATTTCATAGGTGATTTTTCGCCACTGAAATTAGCGGATGTGGACACTAAGGGCTTATTTAGTTTTGAAATGAGGCGCCTGCAGAAATCATCTTTCACCAAACGAATTCCGATACTTCCATCCGGAGCTAAAATTTCTTTCGGTAAGCTTTTCGGATTTTCGTAAACGATGGTCACTGGTTTTTCGGAAAGATCAATGATTTCCCAAGCCATTTCGGGAACTTCTACCAAGCTTTGCAACCTTTGTTCACTTTCAACCAAAATGATCATCGACTTGTTTTTGTCACGCTGTTTGATGTCGAATATCTTTTGAATAGCTTCTGCATTGGTAGCATCACAACCGATTCCCCAAATGGTATCTGTTGGATACAAAATTGTTCCTCCGTTCTTTAGTATTTCTAATGCTTTCTCCATAATTCTACTTGTTTAGTAAAGGCAAATAGCGTTCTTTGATAATGTTGAGATGATGTATGTTGTGCCCAACGAGTAACTTTCCGAGTGTTTGTACAGAAATTTCGCTATGATTAGCCATCCCTTTTCCGTTTAATTGCT
>JAYRQH010000206.1:0-6216 GCA_041910715.1 Bergeyella sp. | reverse complement strand
GATGTTGTGGCTTTCTGGGTCATATACTCGCCAATTTTTTCCTTTACTGATGAAATATTCCACTGCATTTTTGCAGGATCGGAAATCGCATAGCGATAATTATTGATAGAGGTCTTCAGCACTTGTTCAAATGAAGGATAGGATTTGACAACCTCTTCCTTAACCAAACCTGGATTCCCCGTAGAACGAACCGAAAAACTACCGGGCGTGCTTCTCATTTGCTCTTTGATTTGAGCCATCATGATGGAATCGGAAACAAATTTCTTGCGGCTGTAATAGTGGGATCCCGAAGGCGTTATATCAAGATACATGATTTCCTTTTTAATGGAATCTTTAGCCGTGATGTCTGGGACAAATTGATATTCGTAAACAAAACGATGATTTTGTCCGAAAACAAATGCCGAAAACAGCAGCAACAGGTAAAGGTACTTTCTCATATTAATCTAGTTTTAATTCAATTTTGTTATTGTTTTTGCGCAATCGTTCTTTTATGTTTGCTTCCTGTTTCTTCATATGGCTTTCCTGGCCTTCCGCCATAATCATGACAACCCCGCCCATCTGCATTTGCTTAAGTCCTTTCGTGGGATCATTTTCATAATCCGTGACCAAGCGACTGTATTGTTTCCGGTTTATTGCAATTTCTTTAGATTTGAAAGGCGCTTCCACTGTTTTCACCGAATTTTTTATTCCTTTTAATTCGAATCGATGGGTTCCCGTTTTATCTTCCAACTTCACAATTAATCCAGGTAAACCGTGAAATTTGTACGGCCCGTCTTGTAAAGGAATGTCGGAAGAAAACCATGCAGTGTACGACCTTCCAGCAAAAGAAGTCTCTGCCTTTTGAGTATTCCAAACTCCGATTTTTTCTTTCTCGGGAAGAATTTTCCAATTCAGCTTTCGATCTTCGGCTACCTTATATTGATCCATCATCAATTGAGTATGTAAAAAAACATCGTATTTCGGATAGGTTTTAGTGACAGAATATCGAACATCACCTTTGCGCATATCGCTACGAACGTTAATCATTCCCGTCGCTTTTAATTGCTTCTCCAAATCTACTTTCATTATAGAATCGCTTTCGTAAACGGTTCGGCTATAAAAATGAGAGCCTTCTTTAAACGTATCCAAATACATCATTTCATTTTTCACATCGTTTTTGTTTGTGGAATCTGTCACAAACGTATATTCATACATAAAACGTTGATTTTGCGCAAAATAAAAAGCCGAAAACAAAATTAGGAACAGAGTTATTTTTTTCATGAGTAGTGCTTATACGGATTATTTTTTAAGGACAACTTCAATTTCATTGGATTTTTGACCGTTCGTATTTTTGTAAACGAACACGCGATCAATTTTTTTAGGATCTAGGTATTGTAATTCTTGTTTCGAAGCACTTCTACCATCAATAGTAATTTTTGTGTAAGGCTCTTTATCATTTTTAATACTTGAACTTCCTTCGGTCATAACCCCCTTTCCATTCAAAACTAATGCAGATTCCGTTTTTAAAGGAGCCTTTGCGGTCGATTTTTGTTGTGCATCCTTAGGAATAAGCGAATAGGTAAATGAATTTGAATAATATTTATCCGTTTTTAAAAGTTTCGCTCGTTCTTTAGCTAGTTGGGCTTGTTGTTCGGCCAGTTGCTTTTGTTTTTTATTAAGTTCATCTAATTTCTTTTGCTCCTTCTTAGTCAGTTTCTCTCTTTGTTTTCCATCATCAAAAAATACACTTTCTAATCGATAAACATTTGATTTTTTTGCTTCGCCAGTTGCTGTTTTTCTAACTTCCGTGGCCACCTTCTCCATCTCCTTACTTTTAGCCTCATGCTCCATCAAAAAGCTTTTAAATAATTTTGCTTGATCTTCCGGACTTGCTTTAAGCAGTTCATCCTTCCACTTAACCGCTTCTCCCGCTGCATTTTTTTTGGAAAGGTCCTTGAGCAAAAGCTGCAGATTCACATCATTAGCATCAGCCACCTTCCAAACATCATCGTCATTTGTGTATTTACCAAAGTATTTTTTAACCACGACCGTGTCCATTTCAACACCATTAATGTAAATTCGATTTACTTTTCCTTGAAATTTTTCCACTGGTAATTTCCCAAGCATCGACTCGGCTAAATTTGAGCTCATTGTTTTATTCAAGTCTGAATTTCCTTTAGTATCAGACTGTAGTTTTTGCAATTCTAAATGAACTTTGTCTTGCTCCTGCTTTATTTTGTTAGTTTCTAATTCGATAAGTTCAACAGTTGAACTTTTCAGCTTGGTTGTATCTCGAATTTGACTTTGCGTAATTTCCTGCACTAAAGCCATAACTTCCTTATTCGTAGCTTCAATTTCCTTATTCTTAGCATTAACCAAATACGTGAAAGCCATCAAAAATAACATGGGCAAAGCAAAAAGTCGCCGCGCATAACTGTATTTTGTTTTTGATTTTTGTAACATTTTTAGACGTTTTTTTAGATTAGAACTCAGAAACGGACTTGTTGCGGGAAGAACTTTTCCTGAAAAATGGCTTGCTAAAAGCATCTGTGCAAATGCTTTGGTATCCGAATTTTTCACCGATTTCTTATCGGCCAAATACTCATGAATCAAGGAAATTTCTTTTTTGATGATATAAAAAAATGGATTGAACCAAAATACAGCAACTAAAACTTCCGCCACGAGTTTGTCGATACTGTGTTTCTGTTCGATATGCACCATTTCATGTTTCAGAATTTGACGGCCCAAATCCGATTGCAAAAGAATGGTATCTTTCCAAAAAAGATTTCGGAAAAATGAAAATGGGGCATCCAGCAAGTTTGTTTGATAAAACTTGATGCCCTGGATGTTCTCTTCTCTAAAGGTGTTTTTAAACTGAATAATCTTTACGATTCCGTAGCCTAATTTGGCTAGAAAAAAGAAAGAAACCAATCCAAGAGCGTAAGCAGCATATTGAAAATAAATGTAGTCATGGTTTTCGGTATTAGCGGTATTAAAATTTTGAAATTTGCTCAATAAAACATACATACTTGAATCAACCTCAATGGTAAAATAGTCTACTTTCAACAAAGGCAACACCAATGAAATCAGTAAAACGCCCACCAAATAAAAGCGATTGTAATGATGAAATGTCTTATCTTTTAAGAACAACTGATAGTACAAAAATAGTACACCAGTACACAAAATCATTTTTGCGAAGTACAGTAAAGTGGCTTCCATTAGTCCTTATCTTTAAGTTCATCCAATAGCATTTCAAGATCCTCAATCGTCATTTCGTTTTTCTTCACAAGGAACGAAACCGCATTTTTATACGACCCTGAAAAATAATTTTTCACCAGGCTTTTCATCGACTTACCGCTGTATTGCTCTTGGGTAACCAACGGAAAGTACTCATGCTGGCGCCCATGCACTTGAAAGTCGACAAAATCTTTATCTTTCAAAACCTTCAGAATTGTTGATACCGTATTGGTATGCGGTTTTGGCTCGGGAAACTGATCCAGTACATCTTTTAGAAAACCTTTTCTTATTTTCCATAGATAGCGCATGATTTGCTCTTCGGCTTTTGTTAATGTAGATATCTTCATTTCAATAACTAATTACGTAGTGATACAAATATAGATATTAAAACAACCTGTACAACTATTTTTATAGTTATAATATCTAATAAAATGATTTACAGTTATTTAAATTTTAAATTTAACAAAAAAATAACTATCTTGATTATAAAATTGTTGAAAATTAACAGCAAATGATTTTAAAAATAAGAACAAAAAAAGGAGAATCACGACTTGATTCTCCTGTTGGTAGCGGGGACACGACTCGAACGTGCGACCTCCGGGTTATGAGCCCGACGAGCTACCTACTGCTCTACCCCGCGGTATATTTTCTGTAACGCCTACCGAAAGCGTTGTCTTAGTAGCGGGGACACGACTCGAACGTGCGACCTCCGGGTTATGAGCCCGACGAGCTACCTACTGCTCTACCCCGCGATATTGGACTGCAAATATACGAATATTTCTTCTCCTTCCAAATTTTTTCCCAATGTATCGTACTTTTATTAAAATTCGTACCTTTGAATTATGGCAAAAATTCTAAAAATACACCCTGACAATCCTCAAGAAAATCTTATTAATGAGGTCGTTAAGACCTTGGAAAAAGGCGTACTTATTATCTATCCTTCGGATACCGTTTATGCTCTTGGCTGCAACATCTACGACGTCAAAGCGATGGAAAAACTCGCTCAACTAAAAAAAGTGAAACTTGAAAAAGCTCAATTTTCAATTATTTGTAATGATCTAAGCCATCTATCGAATTTCACCAAGCCTATTGACACTTCGGTTTTCCGATTCTTGAAAAGCCATATTCCAGGACCCTTCACCTTTATTTTAGAAGCCAATAAAAATTTACCTTTAGCCTATAAGGGAAAAAAGGAAATCGGAATTCGAGTTCCCGACCATACGATACCCCAGCTAATTGTAGAAAAATTGGGACATCCCATTGCATCTACTTCCATTAAAGATGATGATGAAATCTTAGAATATTCAACAGATCCCGAACTTATCGCTGAGAAATACGATCATTTGGTAGATATTGTTATTGATAGCGGTTATGGTGATAATATGGCCTCCACAATTGTTGATCTTACCTCTGGAGAGCCGGAAATCACGCGTGAAGGAAAAGGTATTCTTTAAAAACATTCCCATACATGAAAATTATAACGTCACCTGCTAAGTTGATGAAAATCGAAAATCGGTCTTCAGAATTTACATCAACAACGCCTAAATTTATAAAAGAAGCTTCCTTTATACAAACCTATCTCAAAGAAAAGTCCCCAAAATATCTGTCGGAACTCATGGAGATATCATCAAAACTTGCCGACGAAAATTGGGAGCGCAACCAGCATTGGACAGACAAACCCAAAGCAAAAGAAAGTTGCCAAGCCCTTTTTGCATTCGTGGGCGAAGTATATCGAGGTTTGGATGCACAAACTTTAGATAAAGATGCTTTAGATTATCTTCAGAAAAACTACCGAATATTGTCTGGTTTGTATGGCTTACTGCGGCCGTCGGATAAAATTATGCTGTATCGTTTAGAGATGGGTCGAAAATTTAAATTTGACTCGTACAACGACCTGTATTCATTTTGGAAAACTAAAGTAACCGAACAGTTCAATTCCGAATTGAAAAAAGGTGAAATCATACTCAACCTCGCCAGCACTGAATATGGAAAAGTTCTGGATAAGAAGGTACTAAAAGGACAGTGGATTGATTTCGATTTTTACGAATTGAAAGATGGTAAATTAAAAACAATTGTTGTCTATACCAAACATGCACGAGGTTTGGTTGTACGCTATTGCGCAGAAACAAAAGCAAAAACATTAGATGATGTAAAAGCTTTTAATTACGAAGGTTATCTTCTTGATGAAGAAAAATCAACACCCAACAACCTTGTTTTTACCCGATAGTAGATGACGATAAACCAATGCAGCACGATTTTTAAGGAAGAACTAGCAGATTTGTATACCGAATCCGAAATCGCATTTATCTACAGTTTGCTCGTTGAAAACATTTTGGGACTTTCCGCATTCCAGCAGCGTTTAAATTCGCATGTGGAACTTTCCGATAGTGCGGAAGCTCGCCTAGCCTCGCATTTAGCAGATTTAAAAACGGGTAAACCCTACCAGCAAATATTAGGAGAAACCGAATTCTATGGTCTCACCTTTTTTATTAACGAACATGTGCTTATACCAAGACCCGAAACAGAAGAACTGCTTGAACTTGCCATTAATGCGATCAAAGAGCAATTCGATAATGGGGAATTAAAAATTTTGGACATTGGGACGGGAAGTGGCATAATTCCTCTTGTTTTGAAGAAGCATTTTCCAAAAGCATCCGTTAGCAGCATTGATATTTCCGAGGAAGCCATTGATGTTGCAAAGAAAAACGCCAAAAAACATCAGTTGGAAATTCAGTTTCATCATGCGGATTATTTAAACTATTCACTTACGGAAAATTTTGATATCCTCATTTCGAATCCGCCCTATATCGGAAAAAATGAATTTGATGATATTGAAAATGGCGTGAAAAGTTTTGAACCCAATATTGCATTATTTTCACCTACAGAAGATGCCTTGATTTTCTATCGAAAAATAGCCCAAGATGGCACTAAAAATTTAAAAAATGGAGGCTTGGTTTTTTTAGAAATAAATCAGAAATTAGGACGGGAAACTTTAGCTTT
>JAYRQH010000205.1:0-6673 GCA_041910715.1 Bergeyella sp. | reverse complement strand
TCATTTGCCTTAATTGCTCGGAATGCGTGGGTGATTGCACTCATTCCTGATGCGCACAATCTATTGACTGTTTCCCCCGGTATTGTAACGGGCAAACCTGCAAGGAGGGAGGCCATTCTAGCAATATTTCTGTTGTCTTCACCCGCCTGATTTGCACAACCAATGATAACATCGTCAATTTGATCTGTTGGAATTTGAGGATTTTTTGCAACCAATGCTTTTAACACATCCGCTAATAAATCATCGGTACGTACGGCTGCTAAGCTTCCTTTAAAATTTCCAATGGCGGAGCGAACTCCATCCAAAATATAGGCTTCTCGATTCATTTTTTTTGTTGAAATAGTTGGTTTTTGTAGTTTCTATGCGAGATAGATTACAATAGCTCAAGATACTACTTAATTTTCACAACCAAAAGAAGCTAAGAGAAATAGGTGTAAAAATTTGTTACTATGAGATCCGATTATTCCAAGTCATTCCACCAATTATTGGTCAATTGGTTTTCTGATGATAGATGGACTAATTCACCGATTCTGGGAATCAAAAGAGTGTACGGTCCCTTTTTATTGGCGATTATCTTTTCCATAGGTTCTTTCCACGAATGTCGGCTAAGTTTGAATTTAGAATTATGTACTGGAATTAAATTTTTTGCCTGCAGATCGTTCATTGCCTGATCTTGCTCTCCAGGAAGCATATGGATGTATCGCCAATCTTCATTGTATTGTCCATTTTCTAAAATTGCATAATCAATTCCCTGATATTTTTCACCAATTTTTTTAAAATGTGAATCGTATCCGGAATCGCCACCAATATAGATTGTTTTAGAAGGCGTCTGTAGCACAAAACTCATCCAAAGCGATTGATCGCGCTTTAATCCCCGTCCCGAAAAATGACGCGCCGGCTCACCATTAAAGGTAAATTGGTCGTCAAATTTTTTGTTTTCAAACCAATCCAATTCCACAATTTTAGATTCAGGGTAGCCCCAATGTTCAAGGTGAGCGCCCGTTCCTAAACCCGTTACCACCATCTTAACTTGAGGTTGAAGTTTTTTTACTGTTTCATAATCTAAGTGGTCCCAATGGTCATGTGTGATGATGAGATAATCGATTTCGGGAAAATCAGCTGTCGTATAGAGGTCGGTTCCATTATAAGCTTTAGTTGTACTTTTTATCGGTGAGGCCGCGCCACTAAACACCGGATCTACCAAAATTTTCTTTTCATCAGTTTGAATATAGTACGACGAATGCCCGAACCAAATGAAAACATCATCGCTCGCTGGTATTTTATTTAATTCCGTTTTTACGAAATTGAATGGCTTTTTTGGTGTTGCGTTTTGGGTTTTATCAAACATAAATTTCCAAAGTGCTTTTGGTAACGACGTGTTTTCGGCCAATTGTGGAGTTTTATTTAAATTTTTAAATTGACCATCCTTGTAATTAGGAGATTTTTTAATGCGTTCCATTCGAGCGCCAGAAGGTAGCTTTCCGAATTGTTTTTGATTTGTGAAAAGCCAAACGCCTAATGCTAGTACGATGATGAGTGCAATAAAAATCATGGTTATTTTTTTGAATGTTTTCAAAATGAAATGGTTGTATTTGTTCATTGGTAAGTCTACGTTTCTATGACGATTGGTTTTCTAAAATACTTTAAATTGCGTTTTTATTTTTTTGGGATTTAATAATTTGTCTACCTTTAAACCAAACCAAATTGTAATGAGGTGGAGGATATACTAATTGTAAAACAAAAGCTGAATGCATCTATCGAAAAAGTGTGGGACGCACTTACCGATAAGAAAGCGATGAAAAAATGGTATTTTGATATTCCTAATTTTACACTGGAGCTCAATCGCTCATTTACTTTCTATGAGCCGGGTACAGAAAAGAAATTTTTACATCAATGTGAAGTTTTAGAGGTGATTCACAATCAAAAACTGTCTCATTCTTGGTCATACCCCGAATTTTCTCACGAAAAAACGATTGTAACTTGGGAACTCATTCCTGACGATGAAGGTACACAGTTGATGCTAAAACATACAGGTTTAGAAAAATTTGCCACTTTGGACGATGCTTTTTCGCGAGAGAATTTTGAAAAGGGCTGGAAAACCATCATCGGCAAATCTTTACGAGAATTTGTCGAGGCATAAATTCAGTGGCTTTCGCATTGAAAATTTAAATTTGATCATATATATCACGTGTTGGAGGTACGAAATTTGCTAAATGTTGGCTAATTAAAAAACGTGGTGGTGCAATTCCATAACAAAAGTGTATTTTTGAATAAAATATAAATTGATAATGAAACGTAGTCTATTTATTTCTGTATTAGCGTTGACACTCTTAGCATCATGTAACAAAGATGAAAAGATTCTAAATACACTAAATGAATACAATACTTCGATGGAGGACAAGGGCTATCATTTTGGTGATGCGCTCCAACTTCCAGCAGATGTTCTAAATAATGCGGAGAAAATAACCATTAATTTCGGCGAAAAAGAAACTGATAAAATGGTGGTTGATCCGGAATATTTCACACTTGGCAGTAATGCGGTAACCTTCGTTATAACAAAGTCTAATGGCGAAACGATTACTCAAGACGCTAATATTAATGTGTACGCAAAAACGCCAGAAACCGCCATCCAATATCAAATTGTGAAGGAGTACCCTCACGACCCGAAAAGTTTTACGCAAGGCTTTCAATACATCGACAATATGATTGTGGAGAGTGACGGTCAGTACGGCACATCTCGACTTTGGAAATATACCTTAGGAAGTACAACGCCAACAGTGGCGGTTGATCAGCCAGCCGATGTTTTTTCGGAAGGTGCAACGGTGGTTGGTGACAAAATCTACCAGTTAACCTACCAAAATAAAAAAGGATTTGTTTATGATAAAAATTCATTGAAGTTAATTAATGAATTTCCCTATTCAAATCTTATTGCCGAAGGTTGGGGTTTAACTTTTGATGGCAAACACCTGATTTTATCGGATGGTACAAAGTTTTTGTATTTCCTTAATCCGAGTGACCCTTCCAAAGTAGTACGACAAATTGGTGTTGCTAGTGATCGTAAAGGTTATGATCAGCTCAATGAGCTCGAATACCATAACGGTTTTATCTATGCAAATGTTTGGCAAGAACCTATAATTCTGAAGATTAATCCCAAAACAGGCGAAGTGCTAGGTAAATTTGATTTTACTGATTTGGCAAAAAAACACACGAAGGGCACCGACGATGTCTTAAATGGAATTGCTTTCAAGGGTGATAACATGCTGATCACTGGTAAAATGTGGCCTACGATTTACGAAGTTCAGTTTCAATAACATAGGGCGCTTTCGAGCGTCTTTTTTTATCGGTGTATGATGCAGAAATTTGTTTTCTTGTTTTTTATTTCTTGCTTTTCCTTTTGTGGAGCGCAACGTCAAATCGCATTGGATTCCTTTCAACTAAAGGGTGTCAAAGAAATGCAGATTGATGATTATGGAAATTTCTATTTGTATAAAACCAGTGATTTTAGCTTAACAAAAACAGATTCTACTGGAAAAGAACTGGGGCGACTGATGATGACCGTTCCGTTTCGCTTACAAGCTGTTGATAATCCTTTAAGCATCATGCTTTTTTCCGAAAATGCGCAAGAACTCAGAGTTGTTGATCAAAACTTAAATGAAATGCAAAAAGTGGATTTCCGTCTGGATTTTGGCTCCATAAAAGCAGTGTATGCTGAAGATTTACAACAAATTTGGCTCTTAGACGAAAGTTCACAACGCTTGATACAATACAACTTTCGGTCTCGACAAGTAATCAATTCATTTCCGCTCGCGTTACATTTTGCTGAAATTGTTTCCCTAGTGATTTACAATCAGAATGCATACTTTATAACAAAAGACAGTTTCCAAGTCTTTGATTTTAAAGGCGGTCTTCTTTTTGAACACCAGATTCCAAATCTTAGAAAAATAAAGCGCGAAAATGATCAAATAGTTCTATTCACCACTCAGGCGATCTATTCCTACACGCCACAAAATGGTATAAGTAAAGAGTTCTTCCAACCTTCGGCAGAAATTGTGGATAAAAACTCCAAAGCCTATTTTGAATATAGAAAAAACAAAGTCTATCTTTACAAAATCAAACGCTAGAAGAGGTTAAGTGTGTATCTCTCTGGGTGTCAATT
The DNA here is from genome assembly GCA_041910715.1 of Bergeyella sp. Taxonomy (GTDB): domain Bacteria; phylum Bacteroidota; class Bacteroidia; order Flavobacteriales; family Weeksellaceae; genus JAFAFC01. The sequence goes on along the minus strand of JAYRQH010000205.1, from coordinate 2,517 downwards.
AATTTTTTTGAGTTTTTAGAATGCATATAGCCGTTACAGGAAATATTGGCGCAGGAAAAACGACGCTTACCGGGATGTTAGCAAAACATTATGGATGGCATGCGCAGTATGAAGATGTTGATCATAATCCGTATTTAGAGGATTTTTATTCGGATATGTCCAAATGGAGTTTTGCCTTGCAAATTTACTTTTTGGGAAGCCGTTTCCGTCAAGTGAAAGAAATCCGCGACAGTGGTAGAAACATCATTCAGGATCGTACAATCTATGAAGACGCCCATATTTTTGCTGAGAATCTTAATGATATGGATCTTCTTACAGACCGAGATTTCAACAATTATACGTCGGTTTTCAATTTGATGAAATCCTTTGTTTCGGCTCCTGATCTTCTAATTTATTTGCGTTCTGACGTTCCGAATTTGGTAAAAAAAATCTATAAAAGAGGTCGTGATTACGAAGCATCGATAAGCATCGAATATCTGTCAAAACTGAATAAGAAATACGAAAAGTGGATAACCAATTACAATGAAGGGAAATTGCTTATCATTGATGTCGATGATCTTGATTTTGTCGAGAGACCCGAGGATTTTGGATTCATTCTCGAAAAAATCGAAGGTGAGTTACACGGTTTATTTTAGTTTGCATGATGTTTACGCTGTATCATAATTCGCATTGTTCTAAATCCAATTGTGCTTTAGATTATTTAGAAAAAGAAAATATACCGTATCAGTTGGTCGATATTCTTAAAAATCCACTGACAAGAACTGATTTAAAGATTTTAAAAGACAAATTAACTAATGCTAGCACGGAGATGATTAGGAAAAGCGATCCTTTATTTCAGGAAGAATTCGCAAGTCTTGAGCTTTCTGAAGAAGAAATGCTCGTAATTCTTGAAGCCAATCCCGAACTGCTGCAACGACCGATTATTGAGTTTGAAGAAACGGCGATGATAGGAAGGCCTTTCGATACTTTTAAAGAATTTGTAGAACGCAATCGATAATACAAAAAACCTGATACAGATCTGTATCAGGTTTTTTTATGATTTTTGGAATCGTTAAAGCATGATAACGCCCTCAATTTTTCCCACTTCTTTGTAAATCGTGATTACTTGATTGGCATCAAGGACAAACGCATTAACCGTGATGGAAGTATATTTACCGTTCTTACTTTCTTTGTTTGAAAATGTGGTTTTAATACCGTCAAAAACACGATAAATTTCTGTTAGTTTCTGCTCGCTGCTCGGGATGATGAACTTATACACATAATCCTCCGGGAAGTCGTGTGTTTCTGATAATTTTTCGTGCAAAGACGCATAAAATTCCTCTGGATCTTTGGCGCTATTTTGTTCTAATATATTCATTTTTTAGTCATTTACCCGAAGGTACAATTATTTTCCAAAAGCTTTGTAAATTTCAGAAGCATTTTGTTCTTCGTAGTCTTCAATTATATTAAAAAGTCCATTAACCAATTGTTCAGATGCAAGTTTACTCAACATAGACCCATCAGCTTGAGAACTCGAATTTCCCAAGATGCTACCTAATAAGTTATTTGCCTTCAATGCATTATTTATAGGGCGCACAATGTCAAATTCATTAAGCTTTTGATCGACTTTCGGCATAATAGCCTGAATAAGTTGTTGAGAGGTCTTTTCTTTGAGAATTTGCGTAGCCATGCCTCGTTGCCCTGATGCAATACGCTCCACATCCTGACTTGTTAGTGAATTCACGGCATTTACCAAAATGGGTTCGGAAATGTTTACAGTATACGCTGCAGCTTCTGCAATATATTCCTTCTCTTTGGCGACAAGACCTGGTGCTATACCTTCCAATAAGGTGTTAATCGCACGAAGTTCCTTTGGTAACGCTTTATCAATAAGGTCACTTTGTAAAAACGCATTTTTATTCTTGAAGATCCCCACACCCTTTGTAATTCCACCAAGCAATACTCTTTTAAGAATAGAAATTCCAACGGCTGAGGTGGCAAGCGCAACACATGAATGCGATATGGTAGCAACGCTAACCACAGAAACCGTAGCGATGAGTGCTTTTTTGGTATTCATAATTTCTTTATTTAGTAAAAAGTTGCTGTTAAAATTTGCGCCAAAGTGTTTATTTAACGCAAATTAACATGATCTTAAAAAAAAATATAAAATCTTGTATATATTTTCTAACTTTGAGACAATGCTTGTTTGTCTTTCGCAGATGGATAAGTTGTGAAGAAAAATTTTAAGAAAATTGTTAACTAGTATGAGAAAAACGACATTAAAATTGTCGTGTCTAATTGCCGCATTCTACTTTGGAAACGACATGATGGCACAGCAAACGTCAAGTGACACAACCTCCCAAGAAACCAAAATTGAGGAAGTTGTCGTGATTGGGTATGGAACGGCAAAAAAACGGGATCTCACAGGTTCTATTGCTCGGGTTCAAGGTGATGTAGTTGCAGATAAACCAGCTTCTAATCCTGTAAACTCGTTACAAGGGAAAGTTGCAGGACTTTCTATTGTCAACTCGGGTCAAC
>JAYRQH010000204.1:0-2233 GCA_041910715.1 Bergeyella sp. | reverse complement strand
TTCAACAAAGAGCTCACCACGTTTACAGCTCGAGACGCATCGTTTACGTGAACTACCGTATTTTTGTATTTCGGATCGATTTTCACGGCGGTATGCGCTTTGGATGTTGTCGCACCACCGATCATTAAAGGAAAATCTAAATTCTGACGCTCCAGTTCGGCAGCAACGTGTACCATTTCGTCCAGACTAGGGGTAATCAAACCACTTAAACCAATAACATCCACCTTCTCATCTATAGCAGTTTGGATGATCTTTTCGGCAGGAACCATCACTCCAAGGTCGATGATTTCATAATTGTTACAGCCTAAAACTACGGAAACGATATTTTTTCCAATATCATGGACATCGCCTTTTACTGTTGCCATAAGGATTTTTCCGTTGGCGGGTTTCGAAGAATCTTTTTCCGCTTCAATATACGGTTGCAAATAAGCCACAGCCCTTTTCATGACGCGAGCGGATTTCACCACTTGCGGAAGAAACATTTTACCACTTCCGAAAAGGTCTCCCACAACGCCCATACCAGTCATTAAATTCACTTCAATAACTTCGAGAGGTCGTGAAGCCAACTGTCGAGCTTCTTCTACATCTTCTTCAATAAAACGATCAACGCCTTTCACCAATGCATGGGTTATTCGATCTTGCAAAGGCTGCTCGCGCCAAGCTAAATCTTCAACTTTTTCTTTTTTAATGGATTTATGCTTTTCGGAATAGTCTAAAAGTCGCTCGGTGGCGTCTTCTCTTCTATCCAACATCACATCTTCCACCAGTTCTAATAAGTCTTTCGGAATCTCATCGTAAACCTCAAGCATGGTTGGATTTACAATTCCCATATTCATCCCCGCTTTGATGGCGTGATATAAGAAAACCGAGTGCATAGCCTCACGAACGGTATCATTTCCTCGAAACGAAAATGAAACATTACTTACGCCCCCACTCACTGATACATGCGGTAGATTTTCACGAACCCATTTTGTTGCTTCAATAAAGTCTAAGGCATTTCGGCGATGTTCGTCCATTCCTGTGGCTACTGGGAAGATATTGAGATCGAAGATGATGTCTTCGGCAGGAAAGCCAATTTGATTGACAAGAATATCGTACGATCGTTTTGCGATATCAATACGACGTTGGTAATTATCCGCTTGTCCCACCTCATCGAAAGCCATAACGATTACGGCGGCACCATACCTTTTAATCGTTTTTGCGTGGTGAATAAATTCGGCTTCGCCTTCTTTTAAACTAATGGAATTGACGACCGGTTTTCCTTGCACCACCTGCATTCCCGCTTCTAAAATTTCCCATTTCGAAGAGTCAATCATAATTGGGATACGTGCAATATCAGGTTCTGAAGCGATTAAATTTAGAAATTTCACCATCGATTCTTTACCATCAATTAGCCCGTCGTCGAAGTTAACGTCGAGAATCTGTGCTCCACCTTCCACTTGATCGCGCGCAATATCTAAAGCTTCGGAAAATTTTTCTTCCTTGATCAAGCGTAAGAATTTCTTGGAACCAGCCACATTGGTACGTTCTCCAACGTTAATGAAATTACTTTCGGGGGTGATAATAAGTGGTTCGAGACCAGAAAGTTTTAAATAGTTCATTTATCTTTTAAAAGTCTGTTATTTTTTCTGAACAGACTTCTCTAGTCTGTTACATTGTTTCCTCCATAACTTCTCCGATGGTAGTAGCATTGGTTTTTAGCAAGTCATAATGCTTTCGCAGTGCTGTAAAGAGCGGAAACTGCTTGTACCTGAAGTTATTTTCGGCCGCAAATTTCTTAATCTCGTCCGTTACTTCATGTGCATATTCATAGCTGATGTTGGGGAATAGGTGATGCGCCACGTGATAATTGAAATTTCCCAGGACAAAACGGATAAACGTATTATTTTCGGTAAGATCGTTGGTAACTTCAAACTGATGCCTCAGCCAGCTATAAGGCAGATTACCGGCCTCATCCAGTTTTGGGAATTCGTTATCCGGAAGCGGATGCAGCGGAAGAAGGACAAAAAGTGCAAACGTACTCGCTATAAGAATCTGCAAAAACCAAGCTCCTAAAGCCAAGTTCCAGGCAACTTCAAAAAATAAAACCGGGACTGCAATCTGATAGAAAAAGTAAAAAACCTTGAAGGCAACCATCTTTACTTTTTCTTTGACCGGAATTTTTGCTCCCGTTTTCTGGATTACCCGGTTCGGGTCGAAAAAATCTCGAAAATCCCTGATAAACATCCAGTTG
>JAYRQH010000203.1:0-1912 GCA_041910715.1 Bergeyella sp. | reverse complement strand
TGCAAAGCATCATCTTCATAAGCAACACCTTGTTCTTTCGCAATTTCTGCTAAATGATTTTTGGCGTCTTTAATCGTAATTCTTTTGAAATCAAATATTTGACAACGCGATAAAATCGTTGGAATAATTTTATGTTTTTCGGTAGTAGCTAAAATAAAATTAGCATGCTTAGGTGGTTCTTCTAATGTTTTAAGGAAAGCATTAAAAGCCGCTTGCGAAAGCATGTGCACCTCGTCGATGATATAAACCTTGTATTTTCCGGTTTGAGGTGGTATTCTAACCTGATCGATGATACTTCTAATATCATCAACTCCGTTGTTTGAAGCAGCATCTAGTTCGAAAACATTAAAAGAGAAATCCTCATACGGATCATCATATCCTTCTTGATTAATTTTTCGAGCTAGAATACGAGCACAAGTTGTTTTTCCAACACCACGAGGTCCTGTAAATAATAAGGCTTGTGCTAAGTGATTGGTTTCAATAGCATTCAACAACGTATTGGTAATAGCTTGTTGCCCCACAACATCTTTGAATGTCTGTGGGCGATACTTACGAGCTGATACGATAAATTGTTCCATAAATTCTATTGAAACACAAATATAGGTTGGGAAATTCCAAAAAGCAAATTCCGAAATCCAAATTGGAGGGAATCTTTATAAAAGTTATTCACAATTTGGTATTTTGCTATTAAAGTGTTGTGGAATGCTTGCCTTTAATTGAAAGTTTAGCAATAGCTTCTGCATTTTTATCAGAAGAATTAGCCGATGTTCCAGTTACAAAAACGCCTTTTAATCCATATTTTGAAACGATACCATAAACGGTTGCTTCGTCATCTGGATTTGAATTTCCTTCATAATGATAAATGTGGTTGATGGTATAATTTTCGGGATGCAAAATAATATCTTCTTCATTTTGATTGAAATCAAATGTAAACCCTTTCTCTCTTAATTTTGTAAGCGCTTCGGAGACAGAAGCGTAGTGATAAATAGTTGACATAAAAATTAAGTATTATAAAATTTGCGACTTATAAATTTACGAATATTATAGCTCTTATGAACAAAAGATTATGTTAAAGTATCTATTAAAATTTCTTTAAAACGTTATAAATTATCGTAAGTTTGCACCGCAGACCGCCTTATCGTCGTCCGCCTCGGCGGATGGAGGAAAGTCCGGACACCACAGAGTAGCATAGTGGGTAACGCCCATCCATCGAAAGGTGAGGACAAGTGCAACAGAAAGTATGTACAGGTAATGCTGTAGTGAAACCAGGTAAACTCTATGCGGTGAAATGCCAAGTATATCAGCAGTTTTTGAGCAATCAGAATAAGGGCGACTCGTCCGATGTTGAAGGGTAGGCAGCTTGAGTTACGTAGTAATGCGTAATCTAGATAAATGATAAGGCTCCGATTTATCGGAGACAGAATCCGGCTTATAGGTCTGCTTTTTTATTTTATGACGATTTTATCATCCTTCGTCTTCCTCTTCATAAACCTCTTCTTCGTCGCTTTCGAATTCGTAAAAAGAAAATACAGAACCTCCATAACTTTTTGAAAAGGAAAAATTAGTCAAATGATCTAATTTGGTATGTTTTGAATGTTCTACAATTAACATTCCTTCTTCATCTAAAAGTTCGTTTTCAAAAATAAGTTGAATGATTTTTTCAAAATTTTCCTGACTCAAATCATATGGTGGATCAGCAAAAATAATATCATAACTTGCTTTGCTTTTTTCTAAAAATTTGAAAACATCACTCTTAATTACGCTAATATCTAAATCTAATTCCGTTGCCGTTTTTTTGATGAAATTCACACAACCCATGTCGCCATCAACACTAGTTATTGGTCCAGCACCACGAGAAGCGAATTCGTAACTAATGTTTCCAGTACCAGAAAACAAATCCAAAACTTTTAAT
>JAYRQH010000202.1:0-1734 GCA_041910715.1 Bergeyella sp. | reverse complement strand
TAGCTTCAATAATACATGGTTTTACATAACAACCGCTTTCGTATCCTTTTCCTTCTAAAACACCGCCTTCTACAATTACTCTTCCGCCTTCTGCTTTTGCTTTTTCGATAGCGTTTAAGTAATCTTGAACCGCTCCTTTATCGATAAGTGGACCTACGTGATTGTTTGCATCTAATGGATTTCCGATTTTTAACTGCTCATACGCTTTTGCTAAAACGTCTAATGTTTTATCATAAACACTTTCGTGAACAATTAATCTACGAGTTGAAGTACAACGTTGACCTGCTGTTCCTACCGCTCCAAATACCGCTCCTACCAATACCATTGATAAATCCGCTTCTTTAGAAACGATGATGGCGTTGTTTCCACCTAATTCTAAGATAGTATTTCCAAAACGTTCAGCAACTGTTTTTGATACGTGACGACCAATTCTTGTAGAGCCTGTAAATGACACTAATGGAATACGTTTGTCGTTATTGATTAAATCTCCAGATTCGTTACCAACCACTAAACAGCTGATTCCTTCTGGTAAATTGTTTCTTTCTAATACGGTTTGAATGATGTTTTGACATGCTACACCACATAAAGGCGTTTTTGAACTTGGTTTCCAAATACAAACGTCACCACAAATCCATGCTAACATCGTGTTCCAAGACCAAACCGCTACTGGGAAGTTGAAAGCCGAAATGATTCCAACCACTCCAAACGGATGCCATTGCTCATACATTCTGTGCATAGGACGCTCTGAATGCATCGTTAATCCGTGTAATTGACGTGATAAACCTACTGCGAAATCACAGATATCAATCATTTCTTGAACTTCTCCAAGACCTTCTTGATATGATTTACCCATTTCGAAAGACACTAATTTTCCTAATGCTTCTTTGTGTTTACGCAATTCTTCTCCCATTTGACGCACGATTTCCCCTCTTTTTGGAGCTGGAACCAAACGCCATGTTTTGAAAGCCTCAGTTGCTGCTTGCATAGCTGTTTCGTAATCTTCTTTTGTTGAAGATTTTACTTTTCCAATCAAATCTCCTGTTGCTGGTGAATATGATTCGATGATTTTTCCGTTAGAAAACCACTTTGTTCCAGTAGAAGTTCCTTCGTTAATTTCTTTAATGCCTAATTGTTGCAAAGCTTCTTGCATACCAAATTGAATTGCTGCTTCAGATATCATTTTATAACTTTTTATTCGGTTTTTGTTAAATTTTTTTCAAAGATAGAAAATATATTTTTAAACACAAGAGTTCAATCTTGGTGTTATATTTTGCCACGGATTTCACAGATTTTCACAGATTTTTTTGCGAAACTTTGTGAAAACCTTTGTGAAACTTTGTGTTACTTTTTTGTAAACTTAGAATTCGTTTCCATCATCGTACCACATTTTTTACATGTTCTTTTTTCTTCTGAACTGTAAAATGTGCTAAAATGAGGCAAAAAGTCTTTTTCAATGTCGTGTAATTCGAAATAGACTTCGTGTAATTTATGATTGCAATTGTCGCAAAACCACAACAAACCATCATTAAATCCTTTTCCCACGCGTTTTCTTTCGATTACCAATCCCACTGAACCAGCAGTTCTTGCAGGAGAATGCGGTACTTTAGCAGGATGTAAATACATATCACCTGCTGAAAGTTTCATGGCTTTCTTTTGTCCATCTTCCTGAATATAAACCGTGATTTCGCCTTCTAATTGGTAGAACAATTCTTCGGTTTCATTGTAGTGATAGTC
>JAYRQH010000201.1:0-4059 GCA_041910715.1 Bergeyella sp. | reverse complement strand
GCAGGTGTTAACGGAAGTGGAAAGCACAACAACTGGAGTTTAGCAACAGATACAGGCGAAAACCTTTTAAGCCCAGGGAAAAACCCTAAAAAGAATCTTCAGTTCTTGACATTTTTCGTGAATTCATTGAAAGCAGTACACGATTATGCTGATTTATTGAGAGCAAGCATCGCTTCAGCAAGTAACGATCATCGTTTGGGAGCGAACGAAGCACCACCGGCTATTATTTCTGCTTTTATTGGCAGTCAACTTTTCAATGTTTTAGAAGAGTTAGAGAAAGTAACCGACGGAAAATTATCTCCGGAAGAAAAAACTGAATTAAAACTAAATGTTGTTGGTAAAATCCCTGAAATTCTACTAGACAACACCGATAGAAACAGAACCTCACCTTTTGCCTTCACCGGGAATAAGTTTGAAATTCGTGCCGTTGGCTCTTCTGCTAACTGCGCCGAAGTAATGACGGTAATGAATGCGATTGCAGCAAAGCAACTTCGAGTTTTCAAAACAGAAGTTGATGCCTTAATCGAGGGCGGACTTAAAAAGGATGAAGCTATTTTTAATGTATTGAGAGAATACATCAAGCAATCGAAAACAATTTTGTTCGAAGGTGACGGTTATTCGGACGATTGGGCGAAAGAAGCGGAAAAAAGAGGATTGAACAACCTAAAAACAACGCCAGAAGCACTGAAAGAAGAATTAAACACCAAATTTTCTGATCTTTTCGAGGAATTAGGAATTTATTCTCATCGTGAGTTCGAGGCTAGAAATGAAATTAAATTTGAAAAATACTCAACGGTAGTTGATATCGAAGCTCGAGTTTTAGCAGACATCGCCAGAAACCACATTATTCCAGCAGCGTTGAACTATCAAAACCGATTAATCGAAAACGTAAAAGGACTTAAGGAAATTTTTGGCGACAAAGAATTTAAGATTTTAGGAAAAGAACAAATCAGTTTGATTACTCAGATTTCAGATAACGTTTCTAAAATAAAATTGGGCGTGGACGAACTTCTTAAAGAAAAAGAAGCAGCAAAGAACACGGCAGACAGCCACAAACAAGCAGATGCTTATTGCAATAAAGTAAAACCTTTGTTTGATGTAATCCGTGAAGGATCAGACGCCTTAGAGATGATGGTGGACGATGAACTTTGGCCAATGACCAAGTACAGAGAACTTTTATTCACAAGATAAAATACACAAAGAGCCGCATCAACCGCGGCTCTTTTACTTTACTTTTAGTTAAAAAATATCAAAAAACTAAATATTTAGTTGAAAAGAATCGGCATCGTTTAAAAATTGAAATTTTTTTCTAAATAATTCCAATTCATCCAGTTTTATACAAGCGCTTACGAAAACGTCGTTTTTTTCGGAAACAATACTTCCATCAGCGAAATAACAATCGGTGCTTTCCTCATACTTCAGATTATTACCATCCTCACCTACACGATTGACACCAAAGACATACGCTTGATTTTCAATAGCTCGCGCTTTAAGCAATGTCCGCCACGCGTCAACTCGTGTATCCGGCCAATTTGCCACATATAAAATAACGTCATAGTCCTTTTTACTTCGCGAAAACACAGGAAAACGCAAATCATAACACACTTGCAACAAAAAACGCACTCCCTTATAGAAAATAACGATTCGATTTTCTCCTTTAGAGTACACCTTATCCTCCCCAGAATAGGAGAATAAATGTCTTTTATCGTAAGAGTGAAATTTCCCCGATGGCTCCACAAAATAAAAACGGTTGAAAAATTGATTACCTTCAGCAATTGAGACACTACCAGCAACCGCAAAGTCGTAACTTTTTGCTAAATTCTTCATCCATTGTAAAGTTGTACCATCTCGATCTGCGATTTCTTCTGGCTTCATATAAAAACCCGTCGAAAACATCTCGGGAAGCAACAAAACATCGGTCTCTAGACTCCTTACATTTTTTGAAACACTATCAAAATTGGATTCACGATTTTTCCATTGAATATCCAAATTCAAGGCCGTAATTTTTAAACAGCTCATTTTAAATTACATTATAAACACCGATTAAAATTATAAATTTTTCTTGTAATAATGTTAAACTACTCAATAAAATGGTCTTATTTTTGTTAGAGATAAAAAAGATTTATAAATATGAAGAAATTTTTTGTCGGAGCGATGCTCTTTTTAGGAACGCAGTTTATGTTTTCCCAGGCATGGAGCGGAAAAGGTGATCAGAAAGCCCAAGTTGCTTTAAACATATATGGTAGCGAAGGGTTAGGAGTTAAAGGAAGTTATGATTATGGTGTTGCAGATGCAATTTCCGTAGGAGCTGGAGTAGGATTCTTCTTCGGAGACAAAAATGAAAATTCCGATTTCACCGTCCACGGTAGAGCAAATTATCACCTTCAGGATGCATTAAATCTTGATGACCGTATGGACATCTATCCAGGTATCACCATGGGAATTGTGGGAAACTCCTTTGATTTTGGCGCTCACGTAGGATTTCGTTATTTCTTCACTGACAAATTTGGTGCATTTATTGAAGTTGGAAACAGAGGTGGTTTAGGATTAAGCATCAATCTTTAAAAAATTAAGAACTTTAAAAAACATATTATGAAAAACTTATTTTCTTTTGCAGCAATTGCACTTGTTACAGCTGTGGGTACAGCAAATGTTAATGCTCAACAATACAAAAACGCAATCGGTATTGCTGTAGATTTAGGAGATGGTCAAACGTTAGTTGGACCTCAGTACAAGCACTCTTTTGATGGTAAAAATGCAGGTAATGTACAAGTTTTATTTGGAGACAACTCGACTACAATTGGAGCGGACTATACTTACAACCAAAGCATCGGTGGTGCTAGAGGTTTAGGATGGTACGTTGGTGTTGGTCCTCAATTAAGCTTCGTAAATGCTGGTAATGATGACAAAACTTTTGTAGCAATCCGACCGCAATTAGGTCTTGAGTACAAAATTCCATCTGCTCCACTAGCAATGCATTTCGATTGGAAGCCTTGGTGGAACCTTACCAACGATTCAAACTTTGAAGCTGGTAGATTTACTTTAGGATTCAAGTACACGCTTAACTAGATCTTAGCAACCAACAAATAAAAAAGGCACTCTTTGAGTGTCTTTTTTTTGGCATCATTTTGATTATTACTACCTTTGCCAACTTAAAATCTAGATAAATATATATGGAATTAGCACTAAAGATATTTCAATTTGTACTCAGTATATCCATTCTTGTGGTTTTGCACGAACTGGGGCACTTTTTGCCAGCACGGTGGTTCAGAACCAGAGCGGAAAAATTCTTTTTATTTTTCGATCCATGGTTTTCAATTTTTTCAATGAAAAAAATCAAAGGTTCATGGAAATTTAAATTCTTTTCTAAAAATCAGCCAGACACTAAAATAATCGATGTTAATGGTGAGAGAAAGGAAGTTCCATTGGATCTATCAGAACTTTCAGATGACGACTGGCGAAAGTATCCTGAAAATACCAAATACGGAATTGGATGGTTACCGATGGGCGGTTATGTAAAAATAGCCGGAATGGTTGATGAAAGCATGGATATTGAGCAATTGAAAAAACCCGCTCAAAGTTGGGAATTCAGATCAAAACCTGCGTGGCAACGACTCATCATTATGTTGGGAGGCGTTACTGTAAACTTCTTTCTAGCGTGGCTTATCTTTTCAGTATTGGTGTTTAAAAATGGAGAGTCTATTTTTGATTCTTCTAAAATTACGGAACCGTTAAAATATTCATCAGCGGCAAAAAAAATGGGTTTCCAGGATGGCGATGAAATCGTAAAAGTTGATGGAAAAGTGCAACCTAACTTTAGAAAATTAGCTTTAGATGTACTTCTAAGTTATCAAGTGACAGTATTGCGAGATGGCAAAGAGGTGACATTTCACACCAATGACGATGGTAAGGCAGAAGCATTTAAATCACCCGATCCGAGAAGTTTTCTATCACCGAGGATCAAGCCTGTGATGGACACTATTATTTATGACAGCACATTAAAAGCAGGATTAAAACAAGGGGATATAATTACTAACGTTGATGGGAAACCCATCGAAT
>JAYRQH010000200.1:0-4006 GCA_041910715.1 Bergeyella sp. | reverse complement strand
GGGCGCAGCAGGTGGCATGATGGACAATCTGGGATATCCGTATTGCCGAGGTCGAATTTTTGATTCCATTGAAAAAGATGAAGGCCAGTATGATGATATTTCTGAAATTTTTTGGGCCTCAGGCGCGGCGCTATTTATAAAGTCCGCTATTTTTTGGGAACATAAAGGTTTTGACGACCGCTATTTTGCTCACCAGGAAGAAATTGATTTGTGTTGGCGAATTATTAATTCTGGAAAAAAAATATACTATACCTACCAGTCGGTCGTATATCATGTAGGCGGCGGAACTTTGAATAAGAATTCGGCTCAAAAAACCTATTTAAACATCCGAAACAATCTTTCCACACTGCTAAAAAACCTACCGTTTCCTAAACTGCTGTGGTTGTTGTTTTTTAGACTATCCTTGGATGGTATTGCAGGAATTTATTTTGGAATTAAAATGGGGTTCCCGCACTTATGGGCTGTTGTTCGGGCACATATTGGTTTTTATAAGCAAGCACCGGGTTCTATTAAAAGACGGGGAAAGCATCAAATCGAGAATTACTATCAGGCTAAATGGCTTATTTTTAAACACTTTTTAGGACTCTAAATGATCGATTTTTGCGCCATAGATTTTGAAACCGCTACACACGAGAGGAATTCGGCTTGTGAAATGGGCATATGCATCGTTGAAAATGGAGTTATTGTGGAAACCAAAACGTGGCTAATTAAACCGCCCTCATTTCCCTATTTTCATCCTCGAAATATTGACGTACATGGCATTACGCCTTCCGATGTTGTTGATGCGCCTACCTTCGACGAAATTTGGAATGAAGCGAACGATTTGCTATACGGCAATTTTTTTGTTGCTCATAATGCCTCATTTGACGCAGCTGTTTTACGAGGTTGTCTGGATTATTACGGCTTTTTCAAACCCAAAATGGAATACTTGTGCAGTATACAAGTAGCTAAAAAATCGTGGAAAAATATGCCCAAGTACGGCTTGAAGGCACTTGCAGAAGTTCATGATATTCAGTTCAAGCATCATAGAGCTGGAGATGATGCGGAAGTTTGTGCTAAAATTGCTTTGTTAGGTTTCGAAAGACTGATGCTTACATGCAATGATGACATCAGATCGTATCTTAAAACCAATTTTAAGCCTCTTTAATTGCTTAGAAGGGTGGCCATCAAATAGAATTTCGGAATTTCGATCGTTCTTACCTCACCGCTTTCTAAGTCTTCGATCACATACGTGCCTTGCATGTGTCCCATACCAGAACGCAAGAACACATTTGAAAAATAGGCAAAATCTTCGAGAGGTTTTATTGTTGGTGTCAAACCAATAACGCCATTGCCGCCTACTTCAGAAAAACCATAGCCCACATCATAGATTGTCCAACTTCTTTTTAAAATTTTTATTGATACTTGGGAAAAGTTTTCAATATTGATAAAATATTTAAATAGAAAACGGTTCTCGGAGGGATTACTATTTTTTTCATCATAGTTCGGTAGGACGCTCACCCTAATATTATCTGTAGTTTTTGAAAACATAATTTTTTGGATTTATCGCTACGCTCTATACAAAGTAAAACAACTGTAGCGACAAAACCATTACAGAAAAATCCTGCAATTGTGCAGGATTTTCAGTATTTTAGAGTTCTAAACCTTTCTTTTCGTCACCTCCAAGAAGGAATTCAACTGGATTGTCTAATGCTTCTTTTACCGCTACCAGGAAGCCAACCGACTCCCTACCGTCGATAATACGGTGATCATACGAAACGGCAAGATACATCATCGGTCTAATTTCAACCTGCCCGTTAATTGCTACCGGTCGTTGGATGATGTTATGCATTCCTAAAATTGCCGACTGCGGCGGATTGATAATCGGTGTGGACAACATAGATCCGAATACACCACCATTGGTGATGGTAAATGTACCACCTGTCATCTCATCAACCGTAATTTTACCGTCACGAACCTTTTCAGCTAATGTTTTAATATTTGCCTCAACACCAGCAAGACTCATATTTTCTGCATTTCTAAGTACAGGAACCATTAAACCTTTAGGACCTGATACGGCAATTGATATATCGCAAAAATCGTAATTGATTTTATAATCACCATCAAGGGAAGCATTTACATCCGGGAAAAGCTGTAAAGCTCTTGTAACCGCTTTTGTAAAGAATGACATAAAGCCTAAACCTACACCATGCTTTTGAGCAAATTCTTCTTTATATTGCTTTCTGATTCTGAAAATTTCAGTCATGTCAACCTCGTTAAACGTGGTCAACATCGCTGTTTCATTTTTCACAGCAACCAATCTTGAAGCTAATTTTCTTCTTAATACAGATAATTTAGTTGTTGTTGTACCTCTAGCACCGCCCGCTGGAGCAGATCCCATTGCAGGTACCGAAGCTAATTCTGCATCGTATTTTGTAACTCGACCGTCTTTACCTGTTCCCTGCACAGCACCTGCATCTAAGCCTTTTTCATCTAAAATTTTCTTAGCTGCTGGCGAAGGAGTTCCTGTAGCGTACGAAGTTGGTGCCGGCTTTTCGGCTGGCTTTGGAGTTTCCGCTTTTGGTTCTTCACTTTTAGTTTCAGCTGGTTTTTCCTCTGACTTTGGAGTTTCGGCAGCACCACCTTCCGGCTTTGCACCATCGCGGTCAATGAGGCAAACCACTTGCCCTACCTGTACAACATCTCCTTCTTCTGCTTTTAATGTGATGATACCACTTTCTTCCGCAGGAAGTTCTAAAGTAGCTTTATCTGAATCTACTTCAGCAATGGGTTGATCTTTCTCAACATAGTCGCCATCTTTTACCAACCAAGTAGCGATTTCTACTTCTGTGATTGATTCTCCCGGCGAAGGAACTTTCATTTCTAATACTGACATCGGTATATTATTTTATTTTTAACAGTTTTTACTATTTTGACTAGGCTTCTGTCACGTTATTTTCTATATCGAAAACTCGATTGATAACTCCAGACTGATTTCTTTCGAACATTTTGTGGCTTCCTGGCGCTGGAGATCCACTTGGAACTGGCGCTACCACATCGATACCCGTTTCGCGAAGATTACGCAAAATAAAGGTCCATGCACCCATATTTTCTGGTTCTTCCTGAGCCCAAACTAAAGACGTTCGTTTATTATATTTAGCAAAAATTTCGTCCAGTTTCTGCTGATCAATCGGATAAATTTGCTCTAGCCTAACTAATGCAACACTTTCGTTATTAGTTTCCTCTTTTTTAGCCAATAATTCGTAATACAATTTACCAGAACAAAGAACTAATTTTTCCACTTTAGATGCATCAGCGGTCGCATCGTCGATGATTGGCTGGAATTGTCCTTCCGCTAAATCTTCAAGTGACGAAACTACCTTTGGATGTCTCAACAGAGATTTTGGCGACATCACAATTAGAGGCTTTCGGAAACTCCACTTCATTTGTCTTCGCATCATATGGAAGAAGTTCGCTGGAGTGGTACAGTTTGCCACAATCATATTCTCGTTGGCACACAATGCTAAAAATCGTTCCAGACGAGCGGAAGAGTGTTCTGCTCCCTGACCTTCGAAACCATGTGGTAGCAGCATCACAAGACCATTCTGAATTTTCCACTTCTCTTCTGCCGCCACTAAATATTGGTCGATGATAATTTGTGAACCGTTTACAAAATCACCAAATTGAGCTTCCCAAACCGTTAATGTATTTGGAGACGCCATGGCATATCCATAATCAAATCCCAAAACACCGTATTCTGATAAGTGGGAATTGTAGATATGGAATTTGGAATCGGAAATATGCTGTAATGGAATGTATTCTTCCTCGTTATCTTCCGTTTTGATAACCGCATGTCTGTGCGAAAATGTTCCTCGCTCAACATCCTCACCCGAAATACGCACATTTTGTCCTTCGGTAAGCAATGTCGCATACGCCAACCATTCTCCAACAGCCCAATCGATACTGTCGGAATCAATCATCTTGAGACGAGCATCAAAAAGTCGGGTAATTTTATTGATGAATTTTT
>JAYRQH010000199.1:0-3898 GCA_041910715.1 Bergeyella sp. | reverse complement strand
TATCATCAGGACTAATACCTAAGGTCTTATCAGCCCAAACTTTCTTCATATAAATCGCCCAAATAGGCAAAGCCATACGTGCACCTTGTCCTTCACCGGTAGACCAGAAGTGTGTGGCTCGATCTTCCCATCCTACCCAAACTCCTGTCGCTAGATTTGGAACAATTCCCATAAACCAACCATCCGAGTTATTCTGCGTTGTTCCGGTTTTACCTGCAATTTCAACAGCCTTGGAAATTCCCCGTCGACTGAGCTCGCCGGAGGCGGTACCAAATTGCGCAACACCCTTCATTAAGTCAATCATGGTATAGGCATAAAGCTCGTTAAGAACTTCTTTAGGCTCGTGTTTTACCTCAGCAATGAGTCGTGAATTGGCATCTTCAATACGCCATATCATTTCAGGTTTCATATAGTTTCCAAAATTCGCAAAAGTAGAATATGCCCCGAGCATTTCGAAAATGGTAATGTCCGAAGTACCTAACGCCATTGATAGTCCTTTGTGTTGTGACATATCTTCGGTAACACCTAGGTCGCGCATGGTTTGTATCACACTCTCGGTGCCTACCATTTCGGCAAGACGAACCGCTACCGGGTTTTGAGAAAACGCTAATGCATTCCGTAGGGTAGACATTCCACCCGAACCTTTTGTTGAGTATCCTGCTTTTGAAAAAGTAGCATTAGAAACAGTAGAACATGGAGTCATATTCAGTTTCATAATCGCTGTCGCGTAAACGAATGGTTTAAACGTGGAACCAACCTGACGTTTTCCTTGCTTAATATGGTCATACTGGAAATGTTGCCAGTTAATCCCACCGACCCAAGCTCGAATTTCACCAGTTGCCGGAACCATAGACATCAAGCCCGCCTGTGCAATCTGCTTGTGATACCGTATGGAATCGTATGGAGACATTTCCACCTCTTCCTCTCCATTCCAAGTGAAAATAGTTGTTTTAATCGGTTTTTGGAATTCCATCATAATGGAATCTTCAGGGACATCAGCACGTGCCAACTGTTTATATCTCCCCGTTCGCTTGATGGCCTGCATCATAATATTATCAATCTGCGTTTTATTCAGATGATAAAAAGGGCGCTTCGGATTACGTTTCATTTCGGCATCAAAGCTTTTCTGAAGCGTTGTTAAGTGCTCTTTCATTGCTTCCTCTGCATATTTCTGCATTTTGGAATCAAGCGTCACGTAAATCTTCAATCCATCTTTAAATAGATTCAGTTTTTTACCTTTTTCTTTTTCGTACTTCTCCAAGTACTGGTTAATTTCTTTTCGAAGATAGAATTTATAATATGCTGAATAGCCATCTTCAATCGATTTTACCGGATGATAATCCAAAGTAATGGGTGTACTCACCGCTTTATCGTAGGTTGCCTGATCGATGTATTGTGTTTTAAGCATCTGATCCAACACGATATTTCTTCTTTCTAATGCGCGTTCTGGATTACGCATCGGATTATTACGAACTGGATTTTCCAGCATAGCCACAAACATGGCGGCTTCTGGTAATGTTAGATTTTTGGTGTTTTTGTTGAAATAAATTCGCGACGCCATTTCAATACCATTGGCATTGTACAGAAAGTCGAACTTATTAAAATATAAAGTGATAATTTCTTCCTTAGTATAACGTCGCTCCAAACTTACAGCTACAACCCATTCCTTTAACTTCTGAAAACCACGTTGAAGCTTGTTTTGAGACACATTATCCGTAAAAAGAAGCTTGGCCAACTGTTGGGTGATCGTGGATCCTCCTCCTCGCTTTCCTCCGAATACAACAGCTCGCGCAACGGATTGGATATCAATTCCTGAGTGCTCACGGAAACGCTCGTCTTCTTTTGCCTGAAGTGCATAGATAAGATGTGGCGGCAATTCCTGATAGGTAACAGGCTGCGTCTTTTCTTTTTCAAATTTTCCTAAACGGACTCCATCTGAGGAAAAAATTTCGGACGCCACGTAGATATCCGGCGAATCCAATTCACTCATTTCGGGCATTTCGCCCAAAAAACCTTCGGAAACCGCAAAAAATAAGGCTGCAAGACCGAGCACAACTGCAACAAGGCCCATCCAAACATATTTAATCCATTTTTTCACATTCGATTTCCCGTTTTTTTTCTTCGGGGGCAAAGGAAATGTGGAATTGCTATTCTGTTTATTCTTATTCACTTCCATAAATTATGGTTGTACTTGTTCAATTTTAACTCCAAAATCTTCAATACCAACGAGCTTGTCATTACGCATCGCTTGCTTTACTTTTATCACATATTTACCATTCTCTGGAAATATATAATTTGTTTTGTACTGAAATAAAATCTCTTTTGTATCGCCGAAACCACTTCCTTTCCACTCACCATTTGGCTTGGCCATGGAGTAATTCAAGGTATCTACAGTCGATTTTTTAGCACCAACTTTTTCGATGGTACTGAAGAACCGAATGTTGCTATACGGATAGCTGTTGTTGTTTCGCACAACAAATATAATATTTTTAGCTGTGCCTGCATCTTTAACATCGATAGGAAACTCCACAATTCTTTTGGCATCCCAATCGCCTTGCAATGAGTGCATTGAAACCGTTTCTTGGCCGCATGAAACCAATAATACGCATCCGATTCCTAACGAAAAAAATCTACGCATTGGTATTTGGATTAGTAGGTTTTTGTTGGTTTTGAGGTTTGGGTCCGTTTCCAGATCGTTTTTTAAAGTTCTTTTGAGGTGGCCGATTTTGACCCGGTTTTTTCGCAGTATTCGTCGGCGCGTTATTCTTAACTGCCTCTACCGATTTTTCTTGCTTTTTTACTGATCGATCCTGTTTGTTTTCTTTAGAATTTTCAGTATTGCTGTTTGACCTACGTTCCTTCCTTTTATTCTGATTATTCCCGTTTTTATGCGATCTGTTTTTCTTTTCAAAACGATCGACACTATCTTCCTGAATTAAATCTACATTAGACTTTATCGTTGAAAGGTCATGTGACATCATGTCTTCAAGAGGCAATCCTTTGATGCCTTTCTTATTTTTCGCCAGTTCTTCTTTCACTTTTACAATGTCCAAATCGTACCAAGCTACGGGACTATCGGAGTATGCAAACCACATTCTCCGTTTGAAAACGTCTATTTTTATGCAAAATGCTCGTCCTTTTTCTGTTTCTAATACGGAATTGGAGGGCGGAAAATCATTTAAAACATCAAGATAACTATCCAGTTCGTAATTAAGACAGCATTTCAGCTTACCGCATTGCCCTGCAAGTTTTTGAGGATTAATGCTTAACTGCTGATAGCGAGCCGCATTGGTGTTTACCGAACGAAAATCGGTTAACCA
Organism: Bergeyella sp.; assembly: GCA_041910715.1. Taxonomy (GTDB): domain Bacteria; phylum Bacteroidota; class Bacteroidia; order Flavobacteriales; family Weeksellaceae; genus JAFAFC01. The sequence goes on along the minus strand of JAYRQH010000199.1, from coordinate 578 downwards.
AGTACTGCAACACAACTCACGGCCGCAAGAACCAATACCTCCCACTTTGGCTGCTTCTTGACGAAAACCGATTTGTTTCATATCAATTTTCGTTTTGAAAGCGAGTGCATATTCTTTGATTAGTTGACGAAAATCAACTCGAGTATCGGCAATGTAATAGAAGGTAATCTTTCCTCCATCGCCCTGATACTCCACATCCGTGATTTTCATATCCAGTTTCAAATGCGAAGCCAGACGTCTTGCCTCTCGCTTTACGGCTTCTTCTTTTTGACGAAGATCTTTCCAAAGATCCACATCCTTTTGATTGGAAACTCGATAGATTTTTAAAGATTGTTCTTCAGATGCTCGTTTTTTCTTCATCTGAATGCGCACAAGCTCACCTGTAAGACTTACTACGCCTATATCATGTCCCGGACTGGACTCCACTGTTACAATGCTCCCGATATGCAAAGGCAACTGGTGTACATTTTTAAAGAATGCTTTTCGATCATTCTTAAAACGAACCTCAACATAATCATATTTCGCGCTTCTATTTGGTCTTTCAACATTTGAAAGCCAATCAAAAACACTTAATTTAT
>JAYRQH010000198.1:0-2711 GCA_041910715.1 Bergeyella sp. | reverse complement strand
TCGTACTTCTGGCTGTTTGGCAATAAAACTCACCTGGTCAGAAACTTCTTGAGTCCTAATCTGCTGGTCAATATTTTCCTGATTTAAGTATAATTTCAGCGCGTTGTCTACCTCTCTAAACTCGAGTTGCACCTGATTTAAATTTTTGATCAGACAGTCTAAATCAATCTCGTTATTGTGAGTGCATTGTTGTAATGCGTAATAGGTAATACCACGATAGAGTGCGCCAGTATCCATGTGGATAATTCCTAATCTTTTAGCAATTTCCTTCGATATGGAACTCTTTCCTGTTGATGAGTATCCGTCAATAGCAATTACGGGCTTCCTTTTCATATTATCTTCTGTTTCCACCAAGTTCAATTAGGTCCATAGTAAGCCCAAACATATTCATGTTCGAGGAGTTGTGATAGCGAGCATGCGAGTAATCGAATCGGAAATACGATATTTTTACGCCAAAACCAACCGACAATCCGGCAAAACTTCGCTGGTCAAGCACCGCTAACTCATTTCCACGTTTTACATTATATCCAAAGCGGAAATTAAAGGATTGTTGTGGAAATAATTCGGCTCCAATGGAAAAATGATCGGCAATTTTACGGAGCGTTTTTACTTCTTGGCCGTTATTGTTGTAGTCCTGTGAAATATTAAATTTTTGTAAATCATGTGCTGTCACCGTTATTGCAACAGGAAATTGATCTAATATTTTAGTGTATCCTAAATCAATTCGAAACGGTAATGTTTCTCGTTCCCCATTAAAGGTTTTAAACTGGTACCCAAAATTTCGTGCAATCAGTGAGATGCTTTCTTTGCTTTCATCGATATGATAGGTTACCGCTCCCGTTCCTGCGACCGCCATTGATGTGTAATTATCAATTTTAGAACTGATAAAATTAATGCTGCCACCAATCGTCCAATTAGATTCAAACTGATATGCATAGCTTAATCCCAGCATCGCATCTAATGCTTTAAAATCTCCCGATAATTCTCCCGATTCATCGGTTCTTGGCATATCGCCGTAATCCATATAGCGTGCATTGAAAGCCACCAAATGACCCTCGCCTAAATCTCGTACATAAGCTAGTGTACCAAATTTGGAATCTGCTAAATACGATGCATAGTTTACAGAAATACGATTATCCATTTCAAGATTCATCAACGATGGATTCAGATTTACCATACTAACATCAAAATCACGTATGGAAATGACATCACCACCTAAAGCCGATTGCCGTGCTGAGACAGGAACATTCAAAAATGTATAAATATTCTCACCAGTCTGTGCTAGCGAAAAACATGAAATAGCTACAAGAAAAAGCGCTGATAAATTTCTTTTATACATAGATGTTGCTGCAAAAATACCGTATTTTATCTTGAATTAAAATAAAAAAACAAAATATAATTCCTTAAACGAAATTTTGCTTAATTCATTATATTTGCACCAAATAAAATCAGATGAAATATAAAAGAATCCTCCTGAAACTTAGCGGTGAAGCGCTAATGGGAAACCGACAATACGGAATTGATAACGATCGTTTGAAGGAATATGCAGCTGAAATCAAGAAAGTTGTCGATTTGGGTTGTGAGGTAGCCATTGTTATTGGAGGAGGAAATATTTTCAGAGGCTTAGCTGGAGCAGCATCTGGAATGGATCGTGTGCAGGGAGATTATATGGGAATGTTGGCCACAGTGATTAATGGTATGGCTCTACAAGGGGCTTTAGAAGATGCGGGCATCAAGACTCGACTGCAGTCTGCAATTGAGATGGATAAAGTGGCCGAGCCATTTATTAAAAGAAGAGCGGTGCGTCATCTTGAAAAAGGACGTGTGGTGATTTTTGGAGCAGGAACGGGTAATCCTTATTTTACAACAGATACTGCAGCAACGCTTCGGGCGATTGAGATTGGTGCTGATGTAATCCTGAAAGGAACTCGAGTAGACGGTATCTACGATAGTGATCCGGAAAAAAATGAAAATGCGGTGAAATTTAACTCATTGACATTTGAAGAAGTTTTCGAAAAAGATTTGAAGGTCATGGATATGACGGCTTTTACATTGAGTCATGAAAATAAACTTCCGATTATTGTTTTTGATATGAACAAGGAAAGTAATTTACAAAAGTTGGTTCAGGGCGAAAGCATCGGTACATTGGTCAATCTTTAAGCGAAACCATAATTATATAATTATCAAATTTTAAAATACGGAATGGAAGAATTAAACCTAATCTTGGAATCTGTAAAAGAAGAAATGCAGGCTGCGTTAAAGCATTTAGATCATGCTTTCCAAAAAATTAGAGCTGGAAGAGCTTCCACATCTATGGTGCAAGATGTGATGGTGGAATATTACGGAGCGATGACCCCACTTAATCAAGTGGCTAACGTGTCGGTTCCTGATGCAATGACCATTTCTATTCAGCCTTGGGATCGTGGTGCTGTAGGCCCAATTGAAAAAGCAATCATCAATTCTAACTTAGGATTTGCGCCTTCAAATAACGGAGATGTAATTATTTTGAATGTTCCCCCGTTAACGGAGGAGCGAAGAAAGGAATTAGCTAAACAAGCCAAAGCAGAGTCTGAGCAAACCAAAGTTGTTATCCGAAATGCGCGTCAGGAGGGAATGAAAGATTTGAAAAAGCTGGAAGGCGTTTCCGAAGATATTGTTAAAGATACGGAAGCAGAAATTCAACAACTTACAGACAATTTTTCTAAAAAAGC
>JAYRQH010000197.1:0-3822 GCA_041910715.1 Bergeyella sp. | reverse complement strand
GGTGGAGGTGTAATTCTTCCCGAAGAAATTAAGGATTTGATGGATTACGGTGTCGACAGAATTTATTCGCCAGATGATGGTCGAGAACTTGGTTTACAAGGAATGATTGATGATTTGGTGAAAAGATCTGATTTTGCAACAGGTGAAAAAATCACGGCAGAAGATGTCAACGATATCAAATTTGAAGATTCTGCAAAGCTGGCTCAAATTATTTCTGCAGTTGAAAATTTCTCTGATGAAAGACCGGAATTGGTATCAACCATCAACGAGAAAGCAAAAGATCTCAATATCCCAATTATCGGAATTACGGGTACGGGCGGTGCTGGTAAATCTTCTTTAACAGACGAATTGGTAAGACGTTTCTTGCGTTCAAATCCAGATAAAAAAATAGCAATTATTTCCATCGATCCATCTAAAAAGAAAACCGGTGGAGCACTTTTGGGCGACAGAATTCGTATGAATTCGATCAACGATCCTCGAGTTTTCATGCGATCTATGGCAACTCGTGAGAATAACGCTTCGGTTTCGCCTTTCGTACACACGGCTTTGAATGTTCTTAAATTAGCTCATCCAGATGTTATTATTTTGGAAACTTCGGGAATCGGACAGTCGGGTTCCGAGGTTTCAGACATTGCCGATATTTCCATGTATGTGATGACGCCAGAATACGGTGCTTCAACGCAGTTGGAGAAAATTGACATGTTGGATTATGCAGATTTAATTGCTTTAAATAAATCAGACAAACGTGGTGCTCTTGATGCTTTGCAAGCGGTGAGAAAGCAATTCCAGAGAAACCATTTGCTTTGGGAAAGTCAATTGGATGAAATGCCAGTTTTCGCTACGAAAGCCTCTCAGTTCAACGATCACGGAACAACAGAATTGTTCAATACGTTGGTTAAAAAGGTCAACGAAAAATTTAGTTCAACCAATCTGCAAGAGTTTTTAGAGCAAGAAATTACAAGCGATACTACGATTATTCCTGGAAAAAGAGTTCGTTACCTTTCTGAAATCGTTGAAAACAACAAGCAATACGATGAAAATGTTCTGAAGCAAGCTGATTTAGCACGTAAAATGTATCATATTGATGGCGTTAAAAATTTAATTCAGAACGACACTCTAGATGCTGAATATCAAAAAGCAGAAAAAGAACTTCAACAAGAAAATATTGATTTCTTAAAAACCTGGGACGATACCAAAAAGGCTTTCCATGAGGAGTTTTATTCATATTTTGTTCGAGGAAAAGAAATTAAAGTTGCAACCTCATCAGAATCTTTATCTCATCTTAAAATACCAAAGATTGCGCTTCCGAAATACCATGATTGGGGCGATTTGATCGCTTGGAAAGGTCAGGAAAACCTTCCAGGAAGCTTCCCTTACACGGCGGGGATTTATCCTTTCAAAAGAACGGGCGAAGATCCAACACGAATGTTCGCAGGTGAAGGCGGTCCAGAGCGAACCAACAGACGTTTCCACTATGTTTCTGCAGAAATGCCAGCAAAACGTTTGTCAACAGCGTTCGACTCGGTTACACTTTACGGTCAGGATCCAGCTTTACCACCTGATATTTACGGAAAAATTGGTAATGCAGGTGTATCGATAGCGACTTTGGATGATGCCAAAAAATTATATTCAGGTTTTGATTTAATTAATGCGTTGACATCGGTGTCGATGACTATTAACGGCCCTGCGCCAATGATTTTAGCGTTTTTTATGAATGCCGCCATCGATCAAAATGTTGAAAAATATTTAGAAGAAAACGGACTAGAAGGCAATATTGAAGCGGCTTTAAAAGCAAAATTTGATGCCAAAGGTTTAAAACGTCCTGAATACAACGGCGAATTGCCACCTTCTAACAACGGCTTAGGTTTAAAATTATTAGGCTTAACGGGTGATGAAGTGGTTCCTGTCGATATTTATGCTAAAATAAAAGCCGAAACCATTGCAACGGTTCGTGGAACGGTTCAGGCGGATATCTTAAAAGAAGATCAAGCTCAAAATACCTGTATTTTCTCCACAGAATTTGCTTTGAGATTAATGGGTGACGTTCAGGAATATTTTATTCAACATAAAGTGAGAAACTTTTATTCGGTATCAATTTCTGGCTATCACATTGCAGAAGCGGGAGCCAATCCGATTTCTCAGTTGGCCTTTACCCTCGCAAATGGTTTCACCTATGTAGAGTACTATTTGTCAAGAGGTATGGACATCAACGATTTTGCTCCTAACCTTTCTTTCTTCTTCTCCAACGGTATCGATCCTGAATATTCGGTGATTGGCCGTGTTGCTAGAAGACTTTGGGCAAAAGCAATGAAGTTTAAATACGGTGCCGATGAGCGTTCGCAAATGTTGAAATACCACATCCAAACATCGGGAAGATCGCTTCACGCACAGGAAATTGATTTCAATGATATCAGAACGACGCTTCAGGCTTTGTATGCCATTTACGACAACTGTAACTCGCTGCATACCAACGCTTATGACGAAGCTATTACCACACCAACGGAAGAATCAGTAAGGCGTGCGATGGCTATTCAGTTGATTATCAATAAAGAATTAGGTTTAGCGAAAAACGAAAATCCACTGCAAGGTTCTTTCATTATTGAAGAATTGACGGATCTTGTTGAAGAAGCAGTTTACGCGGAATTCGACAGAATTACCGAAAGAGGTGGCGTTTTGGGTGCTATGGAAACGATGTATCAGCGTTCTAAAATTCAGGAAGAATCGATGCATTACGAATGGTTGAAACACACAGGCGAATATCCTATCATCGGTGTGAATACCTTTCTTGGAAAAGATGGTTCGCCAACAGTTCGTCCAGGTGAAGTCATCCGTTCGACCGAGGAAGAAAAGCAGGCACAGATTGAGAATTTGCATAATTTCCAAAATGCTAACGAAGATAAATCTGCAGAAGCTTTAAAAACGCTTCAACATGCTGCCATCAATCAACAAAATTTATTTGAAGTGATGATGGATGCGGTGAAATACTGTTCACTTGGACAAATTACCAATGCTCTATTTGAAGTGGGTGGTAAATACAGAAGAAATATGTAGTCCGTGGCCGGACTGGCAATTTTGACTACTAACTGTTTTAATACAAATTAAAACCTCATCAAATTTTTCTGATGAGGTTTTTTCTTAACTTTAAGTCATGAAAGATGTCAAAATTGAATTTCGAAAACCCATTTATCCAGTGAATCCAGAACTGGAAGCCTATTTGGATACGCACAATCGGTTAACAGAAATTCGTTTTTTTTACGACGACCTTTTACGTTTTTCGGGTTATACTTCCGTGGAAGACAAAGACGGCAACGATACGCTTTGGCTAAGTGTTTATTATTCCGAATCCGAACATCAGGAAATTGAAGAAAATCTCAACAAGATTTATACGTATCTTCATTCCGATGGTGATAAAGATGTTTTGCCCTACTTAACTGTAGATTCCATTCATTTTTGCACCTTTGGAAATTCTAAGCCTTTTCGAATTCGCGTTCGTAACATTCTCAATGATAATTACACCAATTTTTACATTAAAAAAGCCGACGCTTCCCGAATCTATGGATTAGAATTGGAAGAAATACTCACCCAAAACCGAATGAATTTTTTGGTGCACAAAGACACTTTAATTGAAGAACACATTTTAGGAATTCCGGGAGATGTATTTATCGAGCAACATTTAAAAAATTGCACACACCACGAAAAATCACAGATTGCAAAAGAGTTTGTAAAATTCAACGAACGCTGCCTGATTGGGCTTTTAGGTGATATGCGTTCGTATAACTATGTGGTAATTCCCACGCACGATTTTGATCAAGTGGTCTATCG
>JAYRQH010000196.1:0-1814 GCA_041910715.1 Bergeyella sp. | reverse complement strand
GATTCAGTATTCAGGAGGTGATGCCCGAAAGCTCATCAATTCGGTAGAACTGGTTCTGAACCAGTATAAAAATTCAAAGAAACAAAAAATATCCAATGAGGATGTGCTTGCTGTACTGCAAGAAAATATGGCTCTTTACGATAAAAATGGCGAGCAACATTATGATATTATTTCGGCGTTCATCAAATCCATTCGTGGAAGCGATCCCAATGCCGCTGTATACTGGCTTGCTCGAATGCTTGTGGGTGGCGAAGATATTAAATTCATTGCTCGAAGATTGGTTATTTTGGCGTCCGAAGATATTGGACTTGCAAACCCGAACGCATTAACGATGGCAAATGCATGTTTCCAGGCGATAAATCTTATTGGAAATCCCGAAGCGCGAATTATTCTGAGTGAGACGGCTGTATATCTCGCGGTATCGCCAAAAAGTAACTCGACATATTCAGCTATAAACAGCGCAATAGACTTTGTAAAAAAGACAGGAAACCTTCCCGTACCGTTGCATCTACGGAATGCACCAACCAAATTGATGAAAGAAATGGATTACGGAAAAAACTATCAGTACGCACACGCACATGAAGGCAATTTTGTTGCTGCCGAATTTCTCCCAGAGGAGATTGCTGGATCTCAATTCTACGTTCCAGGAGCCAATTCTACCGAAAAAAAGATCGCAGAAGAACTCAACAAAAAATGGAAAGACAAGTATAAATAAAGCACTGAAAAAATCAGTGCTTTACTATTTGAAAAATCTAATGTTAATATGAATGAATGTTGATTGCTTAAATCATTTAATCAAAATAGTAATCGCAAAAAAAATGCCGTTCGTACGAGCGGCCATCTTTTCTTAACAAACTTTATAAAAACTTTATAAACCGTTAATAATTCGGTAAAACTGTCTTTTATTGATATTCGGTGCAGACAAAATTGCTGAATTCATTATTCGTCCAATAAAAACTCATCATAATCGCCTAAAAATCGAGCCTTCGCATGAATGGATTCTAATTCCGATAACGAATTTTGATATAAGACATTGTCCCAATCTCCATTAACGTTGATGAAGAAGAAATAATTACCCAATCCCGTTTTCAGAGTTCGAGATTCAATTTTCGAAAGATTCATTTTTCGCCAGGCAAAAACCGAAAGTACCTGATGCAAACCTCCAGCATGATCTTCGGGAAGCGTAATTAACAGAGACGACTTTCGAGTTCTTGGCGTTCGATTTAATGTAATTCGGTTTCGCTGCTTGGAGATAACAATAAAGCGTGTATGATTTTGCTCAAAATCTTGAATATTTTCATGCAGAATTTTCAATCCATAGAGTTCAGCTGCTGCTTTGTTCGCTATCGCTGCCCATTTCTCTTTCGGATTATCGGCGACACGCTTTGCAGACGCGGCTGTTGAGCTAAATTCCTGTGTGGGAATATCCTTATAATAGGAAAATCGGAAGTGAAAGGTTTGCGCTAAAGCTTGTGGATGCGAGTATATTTTTTCAAAATCATCGTGATCAGTTTGAAGCATCAAGTGATGTGCAATGGGTAAAACTGCCTCACCTTCTATATAGATATCTTCGAAGTCATACAGAAGATCCAGAGTCATGGAAACGGTTCCCTCAATCGAGTTTTCCAGCGGCACAACGGCTTTGTCAACCATTCCGTTGCGTACGGCATAAAAGCAATCTAATATGGTGGTCTGTGGAATTATTTCTTCATCCGCAAAAATTTTGGAAGTCACCAACTGCGTAAAACTTGCTTCTGGACCTAAAAATGCAATCTTCATTTTGCAAAAATAAAAAAAGCACTCGGCTGAGCGCT
>JAYRQH010000195.1:0-4341 GCA_041910715.1 Bergeyella sp. | reverse complement strand
CTTAATTATGCGTATAAATGGAATCGAAAAATACAATTTGGCGGTTCCGAGTCGGGCAAAAAACTTTATCGTGGTTAAGAAAGACAACTACACCATACAAAGTTCGGTATGCAATGTTCCGTACACCTCAACAAAAAACCTGAACAAAAGTGTAATCATTGCTTTGAGCCATAAGGGGCCAAGTGCTTCATCAGCAATAAATACAATTGCAAAGCCTGCTTCTAAAGTCACTTCAAATTAATTATCAGCTTTTATCGACAAATAAAAAAGGCCTGAATAAATTCAGACCTTTTTTATTTATAGAGTTTTGATATCTTATTGATCTTCAAAATCCTTATCTGCATCAGCAGTTACTTTTTCTCCTTCTTCTTTAGACTTTTCTTTGTCTGCTTTTCTTTGAGATTGTCCTTCTTTGATAGCATCTGCTACAATACTAAGGATCATATCTACAGATTTAGAAGCATCGTCGTTTCCTGGGATTACGTAATCTACTTTTCTTGGATCTGAGTTTGTATCTACGATAGCGAAAACTGGAATACCCAATTTTTTAGCTTCGGTAACCGCGATGTGTTCTCTCATGATATCAACAACGAAGATTGCAGACGGAAGACGCACCATATCAGCGATAGAACCTAAGTTCTTCTCAAGGTTTGCTCGTTGTCTATCAACTTGTAGTCTTTCTTTTTTAGAAAGTGTTTCGAAAGTACCGTCTTTCTTCATTTTATCAATAGCGTTCATTTTCTTAACCGCTTTTCTGATAGTTACGAAGTTGGTAAGCATACCTCCTGGCCATCTTTCTGTGATATAAGGCATATTAAGTTCTGAAGCGTGTTTTGCAACAACTTCTTTCGCTTGCTTTTTAGTTGCTACGAAAAGAACTTTTTTACCTGCAGATGTAATTTTTTCTAATGCACTACATGCATCTTCTAATTTTACAGCTGTTTTATGTAGGTCGATAATGTGAATACCATTTTTCTCCATGAAAATGTATGGAGCCATATTCGGATTCCACTTTCTGGTCATGTGACCGAAGTGTACACCTGCCTCTAAAAGGTCTTTTACATTTACTTTTGCCATGTTTTCCTGTTTTGTTAGTTTACTTTCCGTCTTTTAAACAATCAACAACTTCTTTAGATGGGAGAAGCGTTTGGATGCTAAACGTAACGGGCAATATTTTTGTTACAAAATAGAACCAAGTATCGAAATTGAAGATAAACCAATACGGTTTTGAATCTTGAATCTGATATCTTGAATCTTGATAATTAACGTTTTGAGAATTGGAATTTCTTTCTCGCTTTTTTCTGTCCTGGTTTCTTTCTTTCCACCATTCGAGCATCTCTAGTCAATAGACCTTCTGGCTTAAGCATTCCTCTGAACTCTGCATTAATATCGCAAAGCGCTCTTGAAATACCTAGTCTGATAGCTTCTGCTTGACCTGTAATTCCGCCACCGAAAACATTTACTGTAACATCATACTGTCCCACTGTTTCCGTAAGTAAAAAAGGTTGGTTAACCTTGTAGTTCAACACATCTGTAGAGAAGTATACTTTCGCGTCTTTACCATTGATGGTAATATTCCCGCTACCTGGCTTTACGTAAACTCTCGCTACAGAAGTTTTTCTTCTTCCGATTTTGTGTACTGTAGACATACTATTTAAATTCGTTTAGGTTAATAACTTTAGGCTGTTGAGCTTCTTGTTTGTGCTCAGTTCCTTCATATAAATAAAGGTTTTTGTACAGCTGAGATCCTAATTTGTTTTTAGGAAGCATCCCTTTTACCGACTTTTCTAAAAGTCTTAATGGATTCTTCTTTGCAAGATCTTCAGCAGTAATTGATTTTTGCCCACCTGGATATCCTGTATGCCAAATGTAGGTTTTATCTGCCCACTTGTTTCCTGAAAGACTAATCTTTCCTGCATTCAAAACAATAACATTATCACCACAGTCAACGTGCGGAGTAAAGTTTGTTTTGTGCTTACCTCTCAAAATCTTTGCAACCGCAGAAGCTAGTCTTCCTAACGGCTGTCCTTCAGCGTCTACCACAACCCATTCTTTATTTGCAGTAACTTTGTTCGCTGATACAGTTTTGTAACTTAATGTATTCACACTTATAAGTTTAACGATTAAACATAATTTTCCCAATAAGGGTGTGCAAAGGTAGAGATTTTTTTTGGAAGGAAAAAATATAATTAAAACTAAAAAGCTTTTTCTTCAGATTACACATATACTCTTCTTCAATTTGTCTGCTAGAATGATTTTTAGTAAAGTGTGTAACTTTTAACATAAAAATAGCGTATTTTTTACTAAAAAATCATAATTCTGCTCAATCTTTTAGTATTTTGCGTCGTCAAAAAAACATATAGCAAACGATAAAAACTATGAGCCATCACGGGAAACTAAGAGCTGACAAGACGTGTCTAAATTGCGGCCATTATGTGGAAGAACATTTCTGCCCCAACTGCGGACAAGAGAACACCGAACCTCGAAAACCATTCCACTATTTGTTTACCCATTTTTTTGAAGATTTTACGCATTACGACGGTCAATTTTGGGGCACCATTAAAAATCTACTCTTCAAGCCGGGAAGGTTAACAAACTTTTATTTGGAGGGGAAGAGACAAGTTTTTGTACCCCCCGTAAAACTGTATATCTTCATCAGCTTTGTGACGTTTCTTTTAATCGCTTTTAGTGATGTGCGCCCTGATAATCTAATAAAGGTGACACCCAACGCACAGGATAATATAGCTGAACACTTGGATCCTGCCAAGATTATTGAACAAGAAAAGAAGAACGGTCCCATATCTAAAGAGGATTCTCTTTATATTATGAAGACACTTTCTCCTCTCACTGAAAAAAAGGATTCGGCATACGTCGCCTCGAGTATGCTGGATATGAAAAAACCAATCGACAAAGATTCAAAATTTAAAGGTGCCAATAACCTACAAGAATATGATGCTTTATATAAGGATGGCTCATTTATACAAAGAAATATTGAACGTCCTTTCGCCAAAAAGTATTTTGAATATCGTGAACAGGGTGTTCCAAAAGGAGAAATTATCAATAATTTCACCATGACATTTTTTCATACGATCCCTAAAGCGTTATTCCTATACATGCCTTTATTTGCATTTTTCCTTTGGTTATTTCACAATAAAAAGAAGTGGTGGTATTTTGATCATGGCGTTTTTACGTTACATTATTTTTCGTTTTTACTCTTCATGGTCTTTTTTACAATGATTATCTATAAGATTTTTAATCTGATGCCATATAGTGGATTCCTCAAGGCAATTTCATACCTTCTCTATCTTGCGATATTGTGCTACAGCGTACTCTATTTTTACTTAGCGCATCACCGAGTGTACAAAACCAGCAGAATCCTAAGTGTTTTTGTAGGCAGTATTATATTTGTTCTTAATATTATAGCTTTTGAGTTTTTGTTAATTGTGCTCATCTTACTCAGTGCATTAATGATGCATTAAAAAATAAGGTCCACTCAACTTTGAGTGGACTTTTTATTATCTTAAGTAATATGCTAATAACGAAGTGATTTACTTTCTTTAAAACTGGCGATTAAATAGTAGGCCACAAAAACCGTTGAGAACCGAATTATCGATGGGATGACAATGATGAAATCGAAAAATAGAAATCCTAACGCTAAAATAACAGCCACTCCAACAAAAGAAATCATCATTTTCTTTGCCAAAGGCCATTCAGGATGATCCACATAGTACGCCAATCCCCAACCAAGACCAAAAGCGGCCGAATAAAATAAGTCCAACTTCCACTGTCCTGTTCCAAAGAAAAAATAATTTCCTAGAAAACTTGCAACGGTTCCTATCACAAAATACATCAATGCTCGTCCCATAATTGTAAAAAATTGAGAGTTCAAAGATAGATAAAATCACACGACTCTTGTGTTGAAAGAGGTACAATCGACATTTTAAAATTTAGTGGGATATGACTATATTTGGAGAATTGCTAATTTAGATATGGAAAACCAAAAATATACCCCTAACAACAAGGTTAGAATAGTTACTGCAGCCGCACTTTTCGATGGGCACGATGCAGCAATTAATATTATGCGTCGTGTGATCCAAGGTTCAGGATGCGAAGTCATTCACTTGGGACACGACAAATCTGCAGAAGAGGTCGTGAACACTGCAATCCAAGAAGATGCCAACGCGATTGCGTTAACGTCGTATCAAGGTGGGCACAACGAATATTTCAAGTATATCTACGATCTTTTAAGAGAAAAAAACTCACCTCAAATTAAGATTTTCGGAGGTGGTGGAGGTGTAATTCTTCCCGAAGAAATTAAGGATTTGATGGATTACGGTGTCG
>JAYRQH010000194.1:0-2660 GCA_041910715.1 Bergeyella sp. | reverse complement strand
GCGGACTTTCGTATAAAACAATGGTTTTCTTCTCTTCGGCAAGTTGTTTTAGTTTCGTTTGTCTACCCTTTTTCTGCGGTAAAAAACCAGCAAAATAAAAATCGTGGTTCGGCAAGCCAGAAACGACCAATGCAGGAACAAAAGCTGTTGCTCCAGGCAGACAAATCATTTCGATGTCATCATCTGCGGCTGCTTTTGCCAGCAAATAACCAGGATCTGAAATCCCAGGAGTTCCTGCGTCAGTAATGATGGCCACATTTTGACCAATTTTAAGATCTTTAATTACATTTTCAGTTGCCTGATGTTCATTATGAAGATGATACGCACGCAGTGGTTTTGAAATTTCAAAATGCTTAAGTAGAACTCCCGATGTACGGGTATCTTCACACAAAATATAATCGACTTCTTTCAAAACCTTAATCGCTCTGAAAGTCATGTCTTCTAAATTTCCGACAGGTGTCGGTACAAAATACAATGTCCCTGACATTAATTGGGTATTTGATCAACTAATTCTAATCGTTTGACGACGGATTTTTTCTCTAATAAACTTCCTGGTGAAAGCACCGCATTTGCACCAATTTTAGAAAAATCACCAACTAAGGCTCCAAATTTATCCATTTCTATTGATACAGCGTCGTTGCCAATTTTCACAAAAATAGTTTTGTCGTCTCGATCATTATGATAATTAGCCGCAATCGCGCCGGCTTCTACATTTACATTGTTTCCGATGATACTGTTTCCGATATAATTGAAGTGCGCGATTTGAACATTTTCAAATAAATAAACGGTTTTCAGTTCACATGAAGGTCCAATCTTGCTATTCTTTCCTATAAAAACCCCATTTCTAAAGTAATTTCCAGATGCTATAAAACAATTTTCTTCAATAATCATTGGTCCTTTTAAAACTACATACTCCTCAACAGTCGCTGATTTATGAATAGCAATTTGATTTTGAATTCGATATTCGGTTTGATCTAAAGTCTTTTGTTTCTCCAAAATCCACATTTCGAAATTTTGCAGAATTTCCCAAGGATTTGCTTTTTCTGAAAAAACGGAAGAATACGATTCAATAAACTCATTCCAATCAACCATGCAATTCGTGATATATTTTTTTAGAAAATTCTTCCAAACTAGGATCGCGAGCGCCCATCAATAAAAGAACATCATCTTGCTGAAGATGTGCGTTTAGTTCAGAAACCAAATCTTTTCTATTTTCAACAAATTTGGCATTACATCCCTTGGCAAGTAAATCTTGAATAAGATCATTTGCCGAAATATCTTTTATCGCAGTTCCTCCAGCATAGAAAATCTCGCTCATCCAAATTTCATCTTGCGGACGAAGGGCTTGTGCTATTTCATCAACAAAATCTTTCCGTAAAAATCGTGTTGGTTTGTATCCATGAGGCTGAAACCATGCGATTAATCGTTTCGCAATCGGTTGACAGGCGCGGATGCTGGCGGCACATTTCGCTGGATTGTGAGCATAATCATCAATTACCCAAACGCCATTTTTTTCCCCTAAAATCTGATGCCTACGATAAATACCTTCATAGGTGCGCAAACTTTTTGCGCAAGTTTCAAGCGAAATTCCAATCTGATTGGCAACTGCAACAGCGGCGGCGGCATTTTCAGCACTATGCTGGCCCAACGCATTCATTTGAAAGGATTGGTTTTTAATTTGAAATTCTAGCGAAAAACCATTTTGATGAAAATCGGTAACAGAATAACCTGCAGCCGAGTCGCCAAAACCAAAATCGTTTTGTATGTCTTCAGACAATGCTTTAGCTAATGTATTAGATTGATTGACAACAAATAAGCTGTTACAATTATTTTTAAAAATTGTGAACAGATCCATCAATTCGTCAATTTCCTGATGGTCTTTATCAACGTTTAGCAAAACGCCAATCTCCGGATGGTATTGTACGACCGAGCCGTCACTTTCATCAGCTTCGATAATCAACCACGCTCCTTTTCCCACTGCTGCATTTCCGATTTTTCCTTCTTTGATAATACTCGTAAGACCTGCACCCGAAATGATGCTCGGTTCCAATTGCGCATCCAGAAGAATTTGATAGAGCATCGCAGAAGTAGTGCTTTTTCCAGAAGTTCCAGCTACGGCAATTGTTTTTTTGCTTTTAGCAATGAGTGCCAGCAGTTCACTTCTTTTGATAATGGGAATGTTACGTTCTTTAGCCTTCTGAACTTCAAAAACGGTATCTTCGATGGCAGTCGATACAACCACCAAATCGGTTTCGGGTGTAATACCAGAGCCATCTTGCAAAAAACAGCTGATACCAACCGCTTCCAATTGTTCTTTGGTTTTGTTGTATTCCCCTTCGTGAAAATAACGATCGCTTCCCGAGACTTCTTTTCCAATACCTTGTAAATATTGGGCAATAGCGCTCATGCCTGAACCCGCAACGCCTATAAAAAAAACACGCTGAAAATCGTTTATCGTCTCAATCATAAATCGTTACCAAAAATTAATTGATAAAAAATGGATACTGTTAATGAAACTTTGTTTCTACCAGTGTCCAAAGTCTTTGCGCAACATCATCTGCTTTTTTCCAATTGCGTGCGTAATACAAATCGGATAGATATTCTTTTGCTTCGTCTAATGTTTTGCATTCGTTAAGATTACGAACTGCATCATTTAATTC
>JAYRQH010000193.1:0-9880 GCA_041910715.1 Bergeyella sp. | reverse complement strand
TTTTTTCTGCACTAAACCGCGAAAACCATAAACTCCCAGAACTTGAAGAAACCGAATCAACTTCATGAATGCCAGTTGTTGTTGAAGTGCCTGTTCTATTTCTGGATTTTCCCATAAACTGTAGTAGAATGAAAGCATTTCGTTTCTGAACGCTTCAGTAAAATTTGCTTTTGCCTGAAATAAGAATGACGTAACATCATACAGTAGCGGACCGTACATGGTACTTTGATAATCAATAAAGAATACTTGGTCTTTACTGTCTACCATAATGTTTCTGGCTTGAAAGTCACGAATCATTAGTCCTTTCGGCTCAAGATTCTCGATTTCGGAAACCAATTTTTTAAATTCTTGAATGAGTTTCGTTTTATGATACGTCACTTCTACTACATCCACAAACATAAATTTAAAATAAAATAAATCGTGGAGAATGGGAATTTCGTTGTAGGCTTCGTATTCAAATGTTTGGCTGTAATCTACAACATTGTTGGTTTTCACCTGCAGTTCATATAATCTCTGAAGCGTTTGTTTTACAAGGTTTTTTACGCGTTCAGAACTTCCTTCCTTGCTAATAATTTCGGATAAAGTTTGTTTACCTAAAAAGCTTTGTAAATAAAATTGCTGATCGTCCGAAATCCAAATAATTTCCGGCGTGTTAAGTTTCAAATGAGAAAACAGCTTGGAAAAGTAGATAAACGACTTATTTTCCGGTAGGTTGTTATTTTCTGTAAGCACAAAAGAGGTATCATTGGTACTTACAATATAGTTTTTCCGCGCAGAGCCGCTTGCAGGAAGTTGTTCAAAATTAATAATTTTGGTGTCCAGTTTTTCTTCGAGAATCGTTTTAATTTCGTTTGGAGACATGCGCCTGCTTTTGTTTTTCTATTCGCTCTACAAAAGTACTAAATATCAGCCTTATTTATATCTTTGCACCATGTTTAAAGATTTTAAACCAGTACTGCTCATTTTAGGTCGCTTTTTGCTGATCTACTTACTTCCTGTAGTGCTGTATCAGGTCTATTTAAATCATTTTTCCAGTCAAGGCTTGGATCCGATTTCGCGGTGGGTTGCCGACCAAACAGCAGCGATACAAAATTTTTTAGGGTATTCAACAAAAATGGTTCATGTACCCGAGCGAGAAACTTCCTATTTTTATGTAAATGGACAATGGCCCACCCGAATGGTTGAAGGATGCAATGCTGTTGCGGTCATGATCTTATTCTTAGCCTTTGTTTTTGCTTTTTATAAAGGTGCCAAAACTTTTATTTTTGCTGTAGTCGGTCTAGTTTTATTGCATGTTATGAATGTTTTGAGAATTGCAGGTCTCAACATTATTTATCTGGAAATGCCACAATATGCAAAAATTGCACACGATTATTTTTTTCCAGCGATTATTTATGGTACAGTGGTCGTTTTATGGATTGTTTGGATTAAATATTTTGCACTGAGCGATGAAAAATAAGTATTGGATCCTTGTTGTAATTGGAATTTTAGGACTAATTGGTGTGCGGACTGTTGAAAGTCACATTTTTTATGATCCGTTCTTAACGTACTTTCATGCGGCCGACAGAAATGCTCTATTTCCCGAATTTGACTGGTTTAAATTAATATTTAGCCATCTTTTTCGCTTTACACTGAACCTTTTCTTCTCATCACTAATTATATACGGCATCTTCGGGCGTAAAGATTGGACGATTCAAGGAATTGTTTTGATGCTGATTGTATTTGCCATTACATTTCCTATGTATCTATATGCAATTTCTTCAAAATTTGAGATAGGTTATTTGTTTTCTTTCTATGTGCGACGCTTCGTCATTCAGCCACTTACTGTTTTACTCATTATTCCAATCTTCTATTATCGACAACATCTTGAGAAAAAGCAGTAACTCATTGGTTTTGTTCTAAATTTTCTATAGTGTGTTTGTCCAGTTGGGTAATGTTTTCAGCATTCCAATTTACTTTTCCTACGAAATTGTGACTTCGAACGGGACACTCAAAAATTTGACAAATTGCGCAGGAATGTGGTTTACAATCGTCCATATGAAAATTAAATTCAATCTTGCGATCGGTATTTTTAACAATTGATTTGATGACTTCTTCCATTTCATCATGGGCTTTTCTCAGTTCGAAATAGTATGGAAGCGTGAGGTGCGCATCAATATGCAAACGGCTTCCGAACTGTTGTATTTTCATATTGTGAACGTCAATCCACTCTTTTTTTCGGCTTTTATTTAGAAAATCAGCTAGACGCTCCAACATACCGGGGTCGGCCTCATCCATAATTCCCGCCAATGATTTTCGAATAATTTTGTACCCAATCCAAATAATGTAAATTCCGAAAACAGTGGCTACTACGGCATCCAGCCAGTAAAACTTTGTTACACGAACAATCACTAAACTGAGAACTACGCCAGCGGTTGTTATGGTGTCGCTTTGCAAGTGTTTTCCTGAACTCTGAAGAACAAGCGAATTTTCTTTAACCCCTTTTTTATATGAAAGGTAGCCCATTACGTAGTTGATGACTGCTGTGGCAGCAACAATCAGTATTCCCCAATCCAATTGCTGTGGAATATTGTGGCTGATAAACGAGTTCACGGCTTGAACAATAATGACAACGCCAGCGAAAATAATTAGAGCGCCTTCAATTCCCGAGGTGATAAACTCCACCTTTCCATGACCGTAGGGATGATCTTCATCTTTTGGTTTTGCTGCTAAATACAAAGAGTATAATCCCATGAAAGCAGCAATAATATTGACAATGCTTTCCATAGCATCAGAAAATACAGCGTCGGATTTGGTAAGTCGCCAAGCAATTAGTTTGCCTATAAAGAGAATGATTCCCACAATGGCGACATTGCGTTGAAATCGAAAACGTGTTTTTCCGGAGCTCACTTTAGGAGTCATAGTTTTGAGTTTAAAAGTAGAAATGTTTGAAGCGTCTAATAAAAAATGCTCACCTAAGTGAGCATTTAGTTTATACTAATTTATTCGTTACCAAATATTCGGCTATTTGTACCGCATTGGTGGCAGCACCTTTTCTGAGGTTATCTGCAACAATCCAGCAGTTCAGCGTCTTTTCTTGGGAAGGATCTCTTCGAATTCTTCCGACAAAAACCTCGTCTTTTCCTTCGGAATATAGAGGCATTGGGTAGATTTTCTTCTGTACATCATCCAAAACTACAACACCAGGCGTTTCGGCTAGGATTTGGCGAACTTCAGCTAAATCAAAGTCGTTTTCAAATTCAATATTAACGCTTTCTGAGTGGCCTCCCTGAACAGGAACGCGCACCGCAGTAGCGGTTAACTGAAAGGAATCGTCCGACATAATTTTTTTCGGTTCCTTCATTAATTTAAGTTCTTCCTTGGTGTAATCCATATCATCAAAAACATCGCATTGTGGTAATGCATTTTTGAAAATTTCGTACGGGTACACTTTGTTGATTTGCTCTCGATCACCTCCGTTTACGGCAACTGCTGTTTCATTATTTAACTGATCTACTGCATCCTTTCCAGTACCTGTAACCGATTGGTATGTTGATACAACGACTCTTTTTAGCTTATATTTCTTGTGTAGCGGGTTAAGCACCATCACGAGTTGTATGGTCGAACAGTTGGGATTGGCAATGATTTTATCTTCAGCGCCAATTTCCGTTGCGTTGATTTCTGGAACTACCAATTTTTTAGTAGGATCCATTCTCCAAGCGGACGAGTTATCAATCACGAAAGAACCCACCTCCGCAAACTTGGGAGCCCACGCTAATGAAGTGTCTCCACCTGCTGAGAAAATAGCGATTTCTGGTTTCATGTCAATAGCAGTTTCCATCGATACAATACTGAATTCCGCATCCTTGAACTTGACCTTTTTACCTACAGATTTTTCTGATGCTACAGGAATAAGTTCGGTTACAGGAAAGTTACGTTCTTCCAGTACTTTCAACATCACTTGGCCTACCATTCCGGTGGCGCCTACGACTGCTACTTTCATTGATTTTTAGTTGTTTATTTTTTATGAGTTAAATAATCTTGCCCATGGTAAAGCGTATGCAAATAAGGCTAATGCAATAATTGCAAGAACGAATACACCCATGCTCAGTTTTTCACTACTCTTTACTTTTTTGTTAATTATAGTCATCAATACTGCGGCGATAAGCATCGAAAAAGGATGCTCAATGTAGGTGAAGCGAAGATCGGAATTCTTCATAATAGCTCCCATTCCCTGTGACGAAATTATATCCGTAAACGCTGAGGTTGCAAATAGCATGATTGCACCAATAATGAATTGGATGTGGAAGAAAATCATAGTGAATAATGTTGATTTTCTTAGCAATTTGCTGATGGTTCCGGAATAGCCAAACATAACGATTAGCAAGGAAATCAAAAATACGACTACCAAAAGGAGTTCTAAATAGGCGAACCCTCTGTGTGCTTGAATAAAAATGTTGTGTACGTTCATATCAAAATTTTGATTAGCAAAGATATAAAAAATCCCGACCTAAAGTCGGGATTTTACTATTTCTATGTAGAATTAATATTAGAATGAATATTTGAATCCTAGCATTGCAGACCAAGTCGTCGATGTTGTACTTGCTGGTCTGTATGGCTTAGAAACCAGGTTGTTTCCATCACGCAACATGGTGAATGTTGGATCGGCAGAAACGTTTCCTGATCTTCCTAATACCGCAGCTCCGTATGAGCTTACCATATAGTCTTGGATACCCCACTTCGAGTTCAGTAGGTTTCCAAAGTTGATAAAGTCTAATGAGATCGCTACTTTGTCTCCTTTAGTAGCCATATCTTTGAATAATGTCTGGCTGATACGAACATCGAATCTGTTAATCCAAGGCATTAGGAATGCGTTTCTTGGTGTAACTTGTCCTCTGTATTTCTCCAAACCATTATCTTTAATGAACTGATCGAATGCTTCTCTCTGTTGAGCTGCTGTAAATAATACCGTGTTACCTGATTTGATATCTGCAAATTTAACAGTTTCCGAGCTTCCAGGGATGTACATTAAATCATTTGCAATACCATCACCATTTACATCATTAGAGTAGTAGTATGAGTATCTTCCTTGGTTTGCACCAGAGTAATAAATACCAATTGTTGTATTCTTGATATTATAGCTTAAGTTGGCAACCACTCTGTGAGGAACTGCAAAGTTCGATAAGTTTTTCACTTGCTCGTTTGGTGAGTTTACTGTAAGTGAACCTGACCAAGCTGATGATGCACTAGATCCTGCGTTAGCGGTAACCTCTTTTGCTTCAGAGTATGTGTAGAACACAGAACCTGAAAGGCCTTTCCAGTTATTTAAGTTGAAACCTGCCGTTGCTGAGAACGCGTATCCTTTAACATCTGTATTGGTAAGTACCGTGGCACTGTTTGCACCAATTTTATTGTTGTATGTATACGATGCTGCATTCGGATAGTAATCTCGAGTTCCGTTTTGCATTTTCTCAGTTGCTACTTTTCTGTTTGCACCAAATTGGAAGATCGCGTTAACATCTTGAGTGTAGATGATATCCGTAGTGAATGTTAATGGCGTGCTTGGAATCTTGTAATCAACACCTAAGCTTGATCTCCAAACTGATGGCATCTTAAAGTTTTCATCTACCAAAGCAAATGACGAAGGGGCTCCTGCATTAGGGTTGCTGATAAATGGAGTTACTCTCTCTCCTTGTGCGTTTGTATAGTAAACAGGGTTATTTACGTAATGGTAGATATCGTTTCCTTGGAATCTAATCTGATTAATCCATGGAGCTACAGCTGCATAACTTCCTGGTTCAATTGTATTTTGCAATACACCTGCATTCGTTGGCATGTTTGTTAACCATACGAAAGGTACACGACCTGTAAAGATACCTGTTCCCCCTCTGATGATTAAGCTACGATCTCCCATAACGTCGTAGTTGAATCCGAATCTTGGGGAAAGCATAACCTTAGAATTTGGCCATTTACCAGAATTGTAATGCGTTGGGTTTCCTTTGCTATCTAAAAGTTCTAACGCATCGATTGATGGGTTTGCTGTAAGGTCATTTAAGTAAAGAGGAAGTTCTGCTCTTAAACCTAATGTGAAGTTAAACTTGTCTGAAACGTTGAATCGGTCTTGGATGTAAGCAGAAGCTAAACCAAAGTTAATTCGTGAATAGGTATCTTGTCCAGCATATGGATATGTGATACCATACATAATAGGAGCTACTTCATTAGGAGTTCCTGTTTTCAAGAAATCTTCAACAGACTTATATCGGTAATATCCTGTTCCCATACGTGTGTATGAGTTTCCGAATTTTTGAAGATCGAATGCAACACCCCCTGTTAACGTATGCTTACCAGCAGTATATGTTAAGTTGTTTGTGAATGAGAAGTTATCATTGATAACATCATTTAAATATGAAAATAACTCGGTACCGAAGCTGATGTAGTTACCACCCGTTTCAGATCCATTCCAGATATCAACAAACGGGAATAAGTTTCCATTTGGAGTCGTTCTTTTATCTTGAATCTGAGAGTATGTAAATAAGAATTTGTTTGATAAACGACTGTTGAATGTTGAGTTTAATTCGGCAGTAACAGATTGTACGTTGTTTTCAAAACCGTAGTTACCGTTTTCAAACGTCATCGCTTTATCAGATACACGGTTCCAAGAAGATCTTGGGCTTGGTCCTGAAGTTCCGTTTGCTACAGCGTTTGAAGTCGCTTTTAGCATGTTGTAACGGATTGCTAATTTGTGCTTATCATTAATGTTCCAATCTAAACGAGCTAAGAATTTGTCACCAATTTGTTCAGCATTGTCTGCGTACCCCTGGTATCTTCCTGGATCGTATCCCCAAACATTTACTAAGTGGTTTCTAACCGCGATAAGATCTGATTCTTTTACGCTTGTAATGTTGTTTGCTGCATCAGCAACACCATTTTGAGATGCTCTCCAAAGATTTGCTCCCGAAGCGTTTGCTCCCGTTGCGATTTCTCTTTCGCCACTTACAAAGAAGAACAATTTGTTCTTAATTAGTGGTCCACCAACAGTAAGACCGTTGGTCATCTTAGCACCTGTATATTTATCTAGCTTGTTGCCGTTTATTTTCCAACCGTTCAATTCTTTACCCGTGTAATATCCGTATAAAGATCCGTGGAATTTGTTGGTACCTGATTTGGTAACAGCGTTGATACCCGCTCCCGTGAAACCCGATTGCGTAACATCAAATGGAGCAATGTTTACCGAAATTTCTTGGATTGCATCCAAAGAGATTGGCTGAGATGTTCCACCACCTGGAAGTGGGTTTGAGCTTAATCCGAAACCATTGTTAAAGTTGGCTCCATCAATTTGTAAATTGTTGTATCGAGCATCTCTACCTGCAAATGAGTTACCATTAGCTTGTGGAGTTAATCTCGTAAATTCTGTAATACTTCTTGAAGTTTGTGGCAACTCTTGGATTTGTTTTTGTCCAACGTTTGTTGCTGCTCCAGTCTTGTTCGTATTGGTTTTACCACGACCACCCGAGATTACAACTTCCGAAATCTCAGTAGTCTTAACGTTATCTTTTTGGTTTAGTACAAATGGTTGCCCAAGTTCCAAGTACACATCTTCGAAAACTTCTGGCTGTCCATTACCTTTTGTAATTTCGATTCTGTACGGTCCACCAACTCTCATGTTGGATAGTGTAAAACTCCCTGAAGAGTTTACTGTTCCCGAATATACCGTTCCTGTTGGCATATGCGTTGCTTTTACCGTTCCACCTGCAGCAGAGGTTATTACCCCTTGCACACCACTGGTAGTTACCTGTGCAGAAACTGTAAAGCATCCTGTTAAAAGAATTGCTAGAATTAATGTTTTTCTCATTACTCTTTAGATTAAGATATTTTTTGCAAAAGTCGGGAATTTATATTAACTCTTTGTTAAGTATATGTTAATTTTGCAAAGATTCGCATAATTGAATTAAATAATTGTTTTACAGGTTATTACAAATGCGCTTGTATTTTCTGTATAGCGAAATTTAATCGAAAATGTGTGTTATAAGGTCAAATTATTGCTAATTATTTTCATTAAATCTTAATATAAGAACGAGATTATTGTAAACGAATTTTCTTAAGTGGTGGCTTTCAGACTGAGATCGATATTTTGAGCGGAGTGCGTAATTGCGCCAGCTGAAATGTAGGTAACACCCGTTTGCGCAATTTCATTCAGCATATCTCGAGTGATTCCTCCAGAAGCCTCGGTCTCGCACTTTCCTTGAACAAGTTGTACCGCCTTTTTCATCGTAGGAACATCCATATTGTCAAGCATAATACGATCGACATTGGCTTTCAGTGCTTCTTCTACTTCGGCGATATTTCGTGTTTCAACTTCAATTTTAAGTTTGAGCTTTTTCTCTTTAATGTACTCTTTGGCCATTTTAACAGCCGTTGTAATGCTTTCGTTAAAATCAATATGATTGTCTTTCAGCATAATCATGTCGTAGAGACCATAACGATGATTGGTGCCACCGCCAATTGCTACCGCCCATTTTTCACACATTCTGAAGTTTGGCGTTGTTTTCCGAGTATCTAATAGTTTTGTTTTGGTGCCTATTAATCGAGCGTCCCAATCGTGAGTCATTGTTGCAATCCCACTCATTCGCTGCATGCAATTAAGTACCAAACGTTCGGTTTGCAAAATTGATTGTGCTTTTCCCGTTACTAAGAAAGCGATATCCCCTTTTTTAGCTATTTCGCCATCTTTTATTTTGATATCGAGGCTCATGTCCTTATCAAACGTTGTAAAAATAAGCTCGGCCAATTCTACTCCCGCCAATACACATTCTTCCTTTACCAAAAGCTTTGCTGTTTGAACTAAATCTTTAGGTATTGTGGAAAGTGTGGAATGGTCACCCGAATGGATGTCTTCTTCTAATGCGGACTTAATGAAGGTTTTCAAAGCTTTGTCGGTTACATACGAAGGTCTTTTCATGGATGATATTTTATTTGGCATTGCTAATAAGAGGTTTAGTCGCAAGGTCTTTGTTATAGAAAGCGCCTTTGTTTTCTTTCATTTGGAGCGAATGTTTGATAATTAAGTAGGAGACATTCACCAAGTTACGCAACTCCGAAAGTTGCGGTGATAGAAGCGAGTAGTTATAGAGTTCGGTTACGGCTTCATATATTTCTTGTTGTTTTTTCTGCGCTAATTTTAGTCTCGAGTTACTTCGAACAATTCCCACCAAATCACTCATCATTTCCTGAAGTTGTTTTCGGAGATAGGAAACCAAAACGAGTTCATCCATAAGCTTCATGCCTTCTTCGTTCCATTCCGGAATGGCTTTTAAATCATCAAAGTTAAATTGGTTCTTCTCAAGAAGTTCTACGGTCTTTATCGCAGCATTATGGCCAAAAACCAGACCTTCTAAAAGAGAGTTGGAAGCCAGCCGATTGGCTCCGTGCAATCCAGAATTGGTGCATTCGCCAACGGCGAATAGATTTTTTATGGAAGACTGTCCGTCTTGATCAACATTAATTCCGCCCATTAGATAATGGCATGCAGGAACGACAGGAATGAGTTGTTTAAAAGGATCAATACCTTCATCAAGGCATTTTTGATAGATATTAGGGAAGTGTTCTTTAAATTTCGCCTGATCCATTTCGCGACAATCTAAGCCAACATATTCGTCACCTGAAATTTTCATTTCATTGTCTATCGCTCTTGCCACGATATCCCGCGAGGCCAATTCTTCCCGTTCATCGTATTTCTGCATGAAAGGTTTTCCATCTTTGGTTCGTAATTTGGCGCCGTCACCACGCA
Source organism: Bergeyella sp. (assembly GCA_041910715.1). Classification (GTDB taxonomy): domain Bacteria; phylum Bacteroidota; class Bacteroidia; order Flavobacteriales; family Weeksellaceae; genus JAFAFC01. The sequence goes on along the minus strand of JAYRQH010000193.1, from coordinate 114 downwards.
CCGCTTCGGAAATCAGAAACAACATGCCATCCCTCTTCGAATATAATGCGGTGGGATGAAACTGATAATACTGCATATTGGAGACCTTCCCACGTGCTCGATGAACAAAGGCAA
>JAYRQH010000192.1:0-5991 GCA_041910715.1 Bergeyella sp. | reverse complement strand
TTTCTAGATTGGGTTCCGTCTCATTTCCCAGGAGATGCCAATGGACTGTATTTTTTTGATGGCACCCATCTCTACGAGCATGAAGATCCGCGAAAGGGTTTTCATCCGCAATGGAATTCCCATATATTTAACTATGGACGAAATGAAGTGAAATCCTTTTTAATTTCAAATGCTGTTTTTTGGCTCGATCGGTATCATGCCGATGGATTGCGGGTTGATGCGGTAACGTCTATGCTCTACTTAGATTATGCGCGAAATGAAGGAGAGTGGGAAGCTAATAAAGACGGTGGAAATGTTAATCTCGAAGCAGAAGATTTTTTGAAGCAGATGAATACGACTGTTTATCAACAGTTTCCCGATGTAATTACCATTGCTGAAGAAAGTTCAGATTTTCCAAACCTGACCAAACCGGTTTACGAGGGTGGCGTTGGTTTCGGAATGAAGTGGATGATGGGGTGGATGCACGACACTTTGGACTATTTTAAAGAGGATCCGATTCATCGAAAGCATCATCATCATAAGATAACGTTTCAATCCATGTACATGCACAAAGAACGTTATATGATGCCTCTGTCTCACGACGAAGTTGTTCATGGGAAAGCCAGCATGATTTATAAAATGAAAGGCGATGAGTGGCAAAAATTTGCTAACCTCCGCACTTTGTATACGTTTATGTATACGCATCCTGGAGCCAAATTAATGTTCATGGGGAATGAAATTGCACAGACCTCAGAATGGAATTTTGCAAAATCACTTGATTGGCATTTGTTGGAGTATCCAATTCATCAAGGTATGAATGATTTTGTGAAAGCGCTTAATCACCTTTACCGTTCCGAAAAGTCGCTTTATCAATTGCAATTTGATCCCAGTGGATTTGAGTGGGTAGAAGCTAATGATGAGCAAAATTCAGTTTACGTTTACCTACGAAAAGGGGAAACTCCTCATGATGAAACCATGACGATTCTTAACATGACACCTCGGGTTCTAGACTATACCATTGGTGTTGATGAATTAAGTACATGGAGCGTGATTTTGAATTCGGATGAAGAAAAATTTGGCGGAAGTGGCATTCATGCTGAAGTTTTTAAAACATCTTCTAAAAATTGGATGAACAAGCCTGAGTCTATAGTTGTTCGATTGCCGGCTCTGTCGGGTGTTGTTTTAAAGAGAGGTCAAGACGGACGCGTTGCTAAAAAAAAGCGAGTCTCTAAAAAATAAAAGTAAAAAACATGTCAAGACAATGACAATATATCATTTGAGTATGGAGTGCTATCCGGTTGCGAAAGTAGGCGGACTAGCAGATGTGGTGGGAGCGCTACCAAAATATCAAAATAAAATTCAAGGTGTTGATGCCAAGGTTGTGATGCCATGGTATAATAAACCGTTCGTTCACAAGCACGAATTTGAGTTGGTTTTCGAAGGCTATATTCATCAAAAAAATCAAATGTATCAAGTTCAAGTGATGAAACAGGTTTCCAGTTCGCTTGGTTTTGATTTGTTCTTGGTGAAGGTTCCCGGTTTGCTCGATCGCGATAATCCGTATGGATATTGGGATGAAAGTCAACAGTTTTTGGCATTTCAACATGCTACTTTACATTGGCTCTCAGCGATGGAAATAAAGCCTGATGTACTTCATTGCCATGATTATCATACGGGTTTAGTGCCTTTTATGATTCAACATTGTCCAGAGTTTGGTTTTTTAAAAGAAGTTAAAACCATAGGAACTATTCATAACGGTGAATATCAAGGTCAAATGCGCTGGTCAATGCTTGATTATTTTCCATGGATTGATGGAACGTCCAATTTAGGATTGTTGGATTGGGGCGGATTTATAAATCCACTTGCGTCGCTTATTAAATGTTGTCATGCTTTTAATGCGGTTTCGGAGGGGTATTTGGAAGAACTTTTTCAATCTTTTAAAGGGTTAGAAAAGCTGGTTCAGCAAGAATATGCAAAGGCGTACGGCATTATTAATGGTATTGATACAGAAGTGTGGAATCCCAAAACAGATGAGTATCTAATTGAAAACTACAATACGGAAACCGCATTAGAAGGAAAGTGGAAAAATAAAGAGCAACTATGTCTTGAGTATAATCTGAATCCCGATTTGCCGCTGTTTGCGTTTATTGGTCGCTTTGCTACAGAAAAAGGGGCAGATTTGCTTCCGGAAATAATTGAAAAAAGCATACAACAGTCAAAAGGTGCACTGAATATCATGATTTTGGGTTCTGGAGACGCCCGAATTGAAGAGGTGCTGAGAGGTCTCAATTACGTGTACTCCAACTTTGCTTTGGATTTGGGGTATAAAGAATATTTGTCGCATCAGATTTATGCATCTGCTGATTTTTTATTGATGCCATCACGTGTGGAGCCTTGCGGCCTCAATCAGATGTACGCCATGCGATACGGTACCATACCAATCGTGCGTTATACGGGAGGTCTTCGTGATACGGTGGAGGATGTGTCGAGTGGTGGTGCTGGACTTAATTTTGCCAACATAGGCAGTGATGACGCCGTTCATGCCATGCATCGGGCATTGGGAATCTACTATAATTTTGGCTACAAAAATGAATTGATGCATGCCAATATGAATTTTGATTTTTCGTGGGAGAAATCAGCTCAAAATTATTTGAAAATGTACGATTTATGATCAAAATAGTCGTACCTTGAATACATAAAAAAAGAAATAAAATTTAGAAATGAATAATGTAATATCGATAGTTTTAGGAGGTGGTAGAGGAACGCGCCTTTTTCCATTAACCTATTCTCGTTCTAAACCCGCGGTTCCAATTGCTGGGAAATACCGCTTGGTGGATATCCCGATATCAAATTGTTTGAATTCGGGGTATAATAAAATCATGGTTCTTACGCAGTTTAACTCAGCTTCATTAAATTCGCATATTAAGAATACCTATCATTTTGATACATTTAGCAGAGGCTTTGTCGATATTCTTGCAGCAGAACAAAATGTGGACAGCGACCAGTGGTTTCAGGGAACAGCCGATGCAGTTCGCCAAACGATGAAACATCTTGAAAAGTATGAATATGAGCATATTTTAATTCTCTCTGGTGATCAACTCTATCAAATGGATTTTCGTGAAATGATGAAATATCATGAAAGTAATGGGGGCGATATTACCATTGCAACCATTCCGGTAAATGCCAAAGATGCAACCGGATTCGGGATCTTAAAGTCCAATGACGATGGCGTGATCACATCATTTATTGAGAAACCAAATTTTGATCTCTTACCAGATTGGAAATCGGAGGTTTCAGAATCATCCCGTGCAGAAGGCAAAGAATATTTGGCTTCTATGGGTATTTATATATTTTCTAAAGGGGTATTGAAAAAGATTTTTGAAGAAGATAAAGGCGATGATTTTGGTAAAGAGTTGATTCCTAACGCAATCGAGCGAGGATACAATACCTTAAGTTTCCAGTATAACGGCTATTGGACGGACATTGGAACAATCGATTCTTTTTTTGATGCCAATTTAGATCTGTGTCAAGATTTCCCAAAATTCAACTTGTTTAGTTCATCACCGATTTATTCACGAGCACGGATGCTGCCTCCATCAAAAATTCTGGGTTCGTATGTCAATCGAGCTATTTTTGGGGATGGATGTATCGTTATGGCAGACAAAATTGAAAACTCCATCATTGGCAACCGAACCCGCATTGATAAGGGAAGTACGATCGTTAATTCCTATATTATGGGATCCGATTATTATCAAAATACCAATGATATCATTCAAAATGACGAAAAAGGAGACCCTAATTTGGGTGTTGGCAAATACTGTTATATCGATAAGGCAATTCTCGACAAAAATTGCAGTATCGGAAATAATGTGCGCATTATTGGAGGGGATCATCTCGAAGATGCTGATTTTCCAACGCACTCGATTAAGGATGGAATTGTCGTCGTAAAAAAGAACGCGGTAATTGCTCCGGGCACACAAATCGGCTGATGATACGAAGATAAAAAGAGTACAAGAGTGCTCTTTTTTTTGTCCAAGAATTTTTGTGTAGCCGTAGATTTAATCCTAATTTTGTCACATGCGTTGGTTCAAATTTGTTATACTCATCCTGCTCGTTCTTTTCGGGGTGTATACAGCGATTATGTATTTTTTTGTGGATGAAAGCAAAACGTTTACCGTAGAAAAAGAGGTGGCGTATCCCATAGAAAAGGTATTTCCGCAGTTTAATAATTTTCAAAATTTTGTTCGGTGGAATTCCTACTTTTCGAACGAAAAAAATCTCACGATTGATTTTTTCAAGCCTTATGAAGGGCAAGGAAGTGCTATTCGTTTTCGTGAATTGAAAGGTGATAAGTCGGGTGAAATGTACATTCGTTATGAAAATAAATTTAAAACACTTCGTTATCAACTTTTTGAAGATCAGGACGAAAACCCATATATGATTGATCTTAAGTTTAAGCCGGTTTCCGATTCCAAGACTAAAATAATTTGGTATGTACACTCACCAAAATTGCCCTTGTTAGAACGTTCCGTTAATTTCTGGACAGAAGAGGATTTTGTAGAGAATTTAGAAAAAAGCATGACGAATCTCAAAAATGTTTTGGCAAATAAAGTAGATAAGGATGAGCAGCTTCAAAACATCAAATACGACTCCGTATTTGTCGGAAAATACGATGGTCAACTTCTTTTAGGAGTCAACGTTAGTACATCCAATAAGAAAGATGCGCTAGAGAAAAATATGGTGATGAACTACAATAAAGTGTTCAATTTTGTCAGTAGTGATTTGGGGAAAGGCGAAGATGAAGTAGGCTTACCCGTGATGATCAATGAAGCCGCTAATTTTAAAGATAAAGAAGTTTCATATTTCATCGGTATCCCATTGTCTAAGAGAATGGGGGTTTCGGATAATAATTTCAGTTTCCGTACAATAAATTCGGGATCCGTGTACACCATTTTTTACAAAGGCAGTTTTGCTGGAAGGCAAAATGCCATTTCCAAGTTGCTTCAGAAAGCAAAAACCGAAACCATGAGACATGGTGAATTAATGCAAACGTTCATTGAGCCACCCGAAGAAAATTCGGACGTGGTCATGAAAATTGAATTACCAGTCTTTAAATAGGTTCAATTAGTAAAATCAATAACTTATTTTGGCCGTATCCAATCAAAAATTAGTAGATTTGTGAATTACCAAAATTAGAAAAATAGACATCGAAAATAATGGACAGATTTTCATTTTTGAATGCAGCACATTCGCAGCTGATTGAAGATTTATATCAGCAGTACAGAAAGTATCCAGACTCTTTAGAACCTTCATGGAAAGCCTTTTTTCAAGGATTTGACTTCGCGCTAGAAAACTACGGCGACGAAGAATTCTTTGGCAGTGCCCCAGTAGCAACGGGTGCAAATGTGGTGCAGCAAGCACAGCAAGCTTCGGCAAACGGTGAAGTTCCAGAAGACATCCGACGGGAGTTTAAGGTAGTTAATCTTATTGAAGCATACCGATTAAGAGGTCATCTTTTTACTAAAACCAATCCCGTTCGCGAACGCAGACATTATCAACCCACTTTGGATATCGAAAATTTCGGTTTAACAAAGGAAGATTTGGGAAGGAAATTCAACTGTGCGGTGCAAACTGGGATGAAAGAAGCTTCCACATTACAAGATATCATTACACACCTTGACAATATCTACTGCGACTCAATCGGGGTAGAGTATATGCATATCCATAACGTTGAAGAACGTGATTTTATACGCGGTTTTCTGCAAATAAATGAAAATCATCCGTCACTTTCTGCAGAAGAAAAAACGGAAATCCTGCACAAGCTAAATCAAGCAGTAGCTTTTGAAAATTATTTAAACACCAAATTCGTTGGTCAAAAACGTTTCTCATTGGAAGGTGGCGAATCTTTAATTCCCGCTTTAGATCAACTAATCACACGCTCTTCAAAATTGGGCGTTCAGGAAGTGGTTTTAGGAATGGCGCACCGGGGTCGATTAAACGTGCTGACGAATA
>JAYRQH010000191.1:0-6013 GCA_041910715.1 Bergeyella sp. | reverse complement strand
GCTTCTATTGTTTACAAAGAGTCGGGAGGCAAAAAGGATGAGCAAAAAACAATTGCGGGATTGTATCTCAACCGCTATCATAAGGGGATGAAATTACAGAGCGATCCTACGGTGATCTATGCGGTAAATAAAGCAAATAATTTCCAATCAAAAATCAGAAGAGTTTTATATAAAGACCTACGAACACCTTCTCCTTACAACACCTATTCGAACGTGGGTATTCCTCCAGGTCCCATCTGCGTTGTCGATAAAAATTCCGTGGATGCCGTATTGAATGCGGAGTCTAATAAATATATTTTCATGTGTGCCGACCCTAAAAGACCTGGTTTACACAAATTTACCGATAACGATGCGGAGCACGCAAAGAATGCGAAAGAATATCAAGATTGGTTAAATTCAAAAAATATTACCAATTAAAAAATTATTATTTAGAATCATTCTAAAAAAGAGACAAAGTTTAACATTTTGTCTTTTTTTTCGTCTAATACTATTGTAAACTATAGAATTTATGAGCACTCAAATTGAATTTTCTTCAATTATTAAAAAAAGGACATTAGGATTAGTATTCGTTTTAGGAGCAGCCAGTATGGCTTTCGCACAAGAAAAGGTGAATGTAGTAGGTAAAATTGTTGACAACAACAATCAGGCAGTTCCTTACGCTTCTGTAACATTTGGCAACAAAGCCAACAAAATACTTAGCGACGCGGTTCTTACCGACGAAAGTGGTAGCTATCAGGTCGCTTTAGCGCCAGGACAGTACGAAGTAAGTATTGAAGCAATTGACTATAAAAAGTTGGTAACTAATAAAACAATTGCACCGGGCAGAAATGATGGTAATTTCACCATCACTAAAGAAGCAAGCGCAACGCTTACACCAACACAAAATATTGAAGGGGTAACTATTGTTGCGGCGTCTACAAAACCATATAAAGTTGAATTAGACAAGAAAACGTACAACGTAAGTGCCGATTTACTTAGTAAAGGTGGAAATTTACAGGATGTTTTACAAAATGTACCTTCAGTTTCCGTGGACACCGATGGTACAGTGACCATGAGAGGAAACTCCAATGTGCGTTTCTTGATTAACGGTAAACCTTCCTCGCTTTTGGGGATTGATGATGGCGCCAACGCATTACAGTCCATTCCTTCAGAAAGTATCGAGCGAATTGAGGTAATTACCAATCCTTCTTCAAAGTACGAAGCTTCCGGAACTGCGGGTATTCTTAACATCATTCTTAAAAAAGAAAAGAAAGCAGGATTTAACGGAAGTGTAACAGGGGCAATCGGATATTTACCAAGAACCAATCTTAATGCAAACTTAAACTGGAGAAAAGGTGATTGGACATGGTATGTGAACGGCGGTGGTGGCTACCAAAAAGGGGAAAGCACCAGCAAGAATTACATGACAAGAAAAGAAGATCCTACAAGTCTTAGTGCTGATAAATTTCCATTTATCAAATCGTCTAATCAAGATGGTAAAAGTACGCGGGAAGGTGACAACTATAACTTAACAGCAGGTTTTGTTCGTGATATTGGGGAGAAAACATCCATTAATTTTTCTGGGATGGTACGTACTTTTGATAACGATTCCGATAATATGAACCGTTATGCAGAACGCATCTATAGCAATACAACAAACTATCAGGATGTCGTGCGAGAGAGACAAAGTATTGGTAATAACAAAAACTTGGCTACTCAACTTGATTTTGGTATCGACCAAAAATTGGATGACAACGGTCAAAACCTTTCAGTATCTGGAAGTTTTCAGACCAATAAGTCAGACGGCGGAAACCAAATTATCCAAAATTTCTTTGTAAATAATATTCTTCAAAACGCTGGCAACTCTATTAATAATGTTCTTACAGATTCTAAATCAAGAACTTTCATTGGAAAAGCCGATTATGAATTACCTCTTGGTGAGAAGTCTAGAATTGAAGCGGGAGCTCGTTACGATTACAATAGAAACACGTACGATTATTTTGTAAACCAAAGCGATGATGGCGGACCATTATTCCAACGTTATGATTTTACAAGTAATACAGTCTATGCCGAAAACATTTTGGGGGTTTATGCTCAGTTCAAAAGTAAGATTGGCGAAAAATTGGCTTACCAATTAGGACTACGAAGCGAATTATCAAAAATTGATATTGACTTCAATACCTTCGATAAAAATGGAAGTCCTATTCAAAATCCAACGGTAAATAAAAATTACACCAAATTTTTCCCAACTGTTTTCTTAAGTTATAATGTAATGGACGACAGTCAGTTTTTATTAAATTATTCTCGAAGAATTAATAGACCAAGAGCTTTTTCCATGATTCCTTTTATGTCATTTGATGATGATAGAAACTTGTTCCGTGGAAATCCTGATCTGAATCCGTCGTACGAAAACTCTTTCGAATTCGGATACAGCATCGCTAAAAAGAAATTTACCATTAATCCGACTTTATATTATAAAAAGTCTGAAGACGAACAAAACAGATACCAATACTTAGATGATACCAACGCCATCAACACCATACCGGTAAATGTAGGTTCTGAAAATAATTACGGTCTTGATTTGAATGGTACTTACGATCCGTTTGCATGGTGGAAGATGATGTTCTCGGCAGATTTATATGGCTATAAGAATACAGGGCGGTACAATATGTTCCCAGAAGATCCAACGAAAGAAATGGATTTCTCGGGTGATGGCTTTTCATACAGATTGCGTTTGACAAACACCTTTAGACCGAACAAAAACTTGAATATTCAAATTCAAAGTTTCTACAGAGCTGGGGAAAAAACAGCTATGATGAATCGTAAAGCAATGTATGGAGTGGACTTTGGTGCGACCCAAACTATCTGGAAAGGTAACGGTACTTTAGCATTCAATATTCGTGACGTTTTCAATACCAGGAAGATGCGCGTGGACACAAATTCACAGCAATTCACGCGAAGCATGGAAATGCAGTGGATGCCAAGACAATTCTCGCTTTCTTTAACGTACAGGTTCAAGCAAGGAGATCGTGTGGATACGAAGAAACCGAAAAAAGATATTAATAATAACTATTCTGGTGACGACGAGATGGGCGGAGGCCAAATGTAAGATCTTAAAAATTCTGAAACTTAATGTTTCAGAATTTTTTTTTTTAATATTACAAGTCGTAAAAGTACTACCATCAACAGAAATTTTTCATGAAAAAATCACTTCTCCTAATTGGGCAATTAGCATTTGTTCTATCTCTTTGCTCTTTAGAAAACAATCAGATTAATGCACAAGTTGCCACACGTACGCAAAATTCCAAAAGTTCAATAGCCAAAATTACTGGTGCAAAATCGATTAACGAAACTACCGTTGAAATTCAGTTTTCCGACTCTAAAAATATGATTTTGGATTTCTACGGAAAGGGAATTTTCAGATTATTTCAAGATCCTAATTCAAACCAAGGCCTCCGGAATCCTGCTGCTAAACCCGAAGCACAGATATTGGTTGATCAACCCAGAAAAAGTGCAGGAAAAATTCAGATAAAAGATTCTGAAACTCACCTAATTATTGCATCGGAACAGATTGCTATCGAATTCAATAAATCAGAATCTACCTTTACTGTTACTAATTTAACAAACAATAAAGTGGTCTTGCAATCTGTAGAACCCATTCAATTTGATAAAGGAAGGACAACAGTAACGTTTAAGGAAAATTCAAACGAGTACTTCTATGGAGGAGGTGTACAAAATGGTCGCTTTTCACATAAAGGAAAAACCATTGCCATTGAAAACCAAAATTCATGGACAGATGGCGGAGTGGCGTCACCTACTCCATTTTATTGGTCGACAAACGGATATGGACTGATGTGGTATACCTTCAAAAAAGGAAAATACAATTTTGGAAGTCAGCAATCTAAAAAAGTTGCTATCAGCCATGATGAAACCTATGTTGATGTATTTATTATGGTAAATGAGGGTCTGGTTCCCATCCTAAATGATTTTTACCAATTAACAGGAAATCCAGTATTTCTTCCAAAGATGAGCTTATACGAAGGACATCTCAATGCTTACAATCGGGATTATTGGAAAGAAGATAAAAATGGAATTTTATTTGAAGACGGGAAAAGATATAAGGAAAGCCAAAAGGACGAAACTGGAATAAAAGAATCCTTAAATGGTGAAAAAAATAACTATCAATTTTCTGCAAGAGCTGTTATCGATCGCTACAATGCCCATGATATGCCGTTAGGCTGGATATTACCAAACGATGGTTACGGCGCTGGTTATGGTCAAGAGGAAACAATTGACGGAAATATTAAAAATCTAAAAAGTTTAGGTGATTACGCACGAGGAAAAGGCGTGAAAATAGGCTTATGGACGCAATCGGATCTGCATCCTAAAGAAGGAATAAGCGCTTTGCTGCAACGTGATATTGTAAAAGAAGTTGGTGAAGCGGGTGTTCGAGTTTTAAAAACCGATGTTGCATGGGTTGGACCTGGCTATTCATTTGGACTTAATGGTATAGCAGACGTGGCCAAAATCATGACCAAACACGGTAACAACGCTCGTCCTTTTATCATTTCTCTGGACGGTTGGGCTGGAACCCAACGATATGCAGGAATTTGGAGCGGCGACCAGACGGGTGGTGTTTGGGAATACATCCGTTTTCATATCCCCACTTACATTGGCAGTGGCTTATCAGGTCAACCAAACATAACCTCGGATGTAGATGGAATTTTCGGTGGTAAAAATATACCAGTCAATGTAAGAGACTTTCAATGGAAAACGTTTACTCCCATGCAACTGCACATGGACGGTTGGGGACTGAATCCCAAATATCCACATGCTTTGGACGAACCAGCAACTTCGATAAACCGAAATTATCTCAAGTGGAAATCGGAACTTGTACCTTACGCCTACACAATTGCACACCAGTCAATAAATGGTCTTCCCGTCATTCGAGCAATGTTCACAGAAGGACAAAACGCATACACATTGGGAAAAAAGACCCAATACCAATTTATGTACGGCCCTTCCATACTTGTTGCTCCTATTTATCAAGAAACAAAATCCGATAAAGAAGGAAATGATATTCGAAATCAGATTTATTTGCCAGAAGGAAAATGGATGGATTATTTTTCGGGAGAAATTTATGATGGAAACAAAATCATTAACAATGTTGATGCACCGCTTTGGAAACTACCGGTTTTTATAAAATTGGGAGCCATTATTCCACTTAACAACCCAAATAACAACCCTTCTCAGATTGACAAAACGAATAGAATTTATGAGATTTACCCATTTGGAAAATCTACTTTTACCGAATATGATGATGATGGGGAAACTCAAGCGTATTTGAATGGTGAAGGAGTGACAACCAAAATTGATGTCGCCGCTGATCGTAAAAAAGCAATAAAAATTACAGTAAACAAATCACAAGGTAATTATAAAGGTTATATCGCAGAGAAAACAACAGAAATGCGTATCAAAACTAAAAGAAAACCTGAAAAAATACGCGTAAAAATAAACGGCAAAAATACAAAGCTCACAGAAGCTAAATCTCGAGGAGAGTTGGAAAAATTAGAACATGGATATTTTTATGATGCTGAACCAAATTTCAACCGTTTTGCTACACCGAACTCCGATTTTGAGAAAAGAGTGATAAAACTACCGTCAGAACTTTATATCAAACTACCAAAAACAGATACAAAGAAAAACTCGATTTCTGTAGAAATCATGGGATTTGAGTTAACTTCTACAAGTCAGCTAGCTACACAAACAGGAAACCTTAATTTTACATCAGCAAAAATTCTGGACAATAATGTTACCGCGTATTCCATTTCACCAACATGGGAAAAAATTCCGAATGCCGATTACTACGAAATCATGTTCGAAAATATGCTTTACTCCACAATTAGAGATAATGAGTACTTGATTGACGGTCTCATGCCGAGTACCAGTTATGAAATGAAAGTGCGGGCTGTTAACAAAGATCATTCATCGGAGTGGATTAACCTCAAAGCATCTACCAAAACCGATCCTTTGC
>JAYRQH010000190.1:0-1810 GCA_041910715.1 Bergeyella sp. | reverse complement strand
TAGGCTCTAGCATCTTTTCCTTCATAAAAATTCATAAAAGCGCGGTTTACCACACGATTTCCTCCATCTGTAGGATAATCTCCTGTGAAATACCAATCGCCTAAATTCTTTGGACATGCTTTATGTAAATCTTCCACCGTTTGGTAAATGATTTTTACTTCTGCTTTAGTGTCTTCTGGTGTAAGCATTTCGGCAATTTTATCTGAAATTTCTTGATCAGTAAATGGCGCATAAATTTCTTTTACATAGTTTATCACATCAGCATCAATGAAATCTTCTTGTGCTTTGGATTTTTGGTACACCTCTTCTACTATATGATACAAATTGCGTTCTTTCAATAGTTCTAAAGCAGCTCTAAAAGCTACTAATCCTTCTAATTTCGCCATATCGATTCCGTAACAATCTGGATAACGAATTTGAGGTGCTGATGAAACGACTACAATTTTCTTTGGATGTAAACGATCCATCATTTTAATGATACTTTGTTTTAAAGTAGTTCCTCTTACAATACTATCATCAATAATAACCAAATTATCGGTTGGTTTTACTACTCCATAAGTTACATCGTAAACGTGTGCCACTAAATCATCACGGCTACTATCTTCAGTAATAAACGTTCTTAGTTTGGCATCTTTAATCGCGATTTTCTCCGTTCTGATTTTTACGGATAATAATTCTTTCAAGGTGTCTTCCGTCAACGTATCTTTTTGCTCGATAATCATTTTGGCTTTTCTTTGGTTCAAGAAATCTTGAGCCGCTTCACACATTCCGTAGAAAGAAGTTTCTGCAGTATTTGGAATATAAGAGAAAACGGTATTGTCGGTGTCGTTATCGATGGATTTTAAAATACTTGGAAAAATTAATCTTCCAAGTTCTTTACGCTCTTGGTAAATTTCGGCATCACTTCCACGAGAGAAATAAATACGTTCAAATGAACAAGCCTTCTTTACCAATGGAGTTCTAACTTCTTCTATCGAAACTTTACCATTTTTCTTAATGATAATAGCACTTCCTGGTGTTAATTCTTGAACTTTTTCGAAAGGAATATTGAAAACCGTTTGAATTACAGGACGTTCTGAAGCTACCACTACAATTTCATCATCTTCATAAAAGAAAGCAGGACGAATTCCAGCAGGATCACGCATTACGAATGAATCGCCGTGACCTAATAAACCAGCCATAGCGTAACCTCCATCCCAATTACGAGAAGCGCGCTCTAAAATGCGTTGGATATTCAATCGTTCCCCAATAATTGGAGAAGCGTCTTTTTTAGAATAACCCTCGTTTTTGCATTCTTTATATAAATGGGTCACCTCATCATCTAAAAAATGACCGATTTTCTCCATTACGGTAACCGTATCCGCCATTTGTTTTGGATGTTGGCCTAAGTCGATAAGATTTTGGAACAACTCCTTAACATTCGTCATGTTGAAGTTCCCCGCTACGATTAGATTTCGGTGCATCCAATTGTTTTGACGCAAGAAAGGATGAACGCTTTCGATACTGTTTTTGCCAAAAGTTCCATAGCGAACGTGCCCTAAAAACACTTCGCCCACATACGGAATATTTTGTTTTTGAAGCGCCACATTGTTCTGATATTCAGGATGTGCCTCTAATTCGCCGCTAATGCGTTCGTTGATTTGAGCAAAAATATCTTTGATTGGTTGCGGATCATTAGAACGAATACGACTAATGTATCTTTCACCCGGATTTACATCTAATTTAATACTTGCTAATCCGGCTCCGTCTTGACCGCGGTTGTGTTGCTTTTCCATCAGTAAGTACATTTTTTGTACACCATAGAAAGCCG
>JAYRQH010000189.1:0-11405 GCA_041910715.1 Bergeyella sp. | reverse complement strand
TCAATCCTACTTGTTTTTATTTTATCGCACCTTCCTTACCGAGCAAGCGTCGCAAGGTTCCTAGCTGTCCGCAATGGTAGATTTCGTGGAGGCTCAGTCCAGCCAAATCTTGCAAATGTTCTTCATCCAAGCTTTCTTTTTTTGCTAAAATCCGATTGAGCTCGTTTTGGGTGTCTTTTAAATAGGAGATTAAGGTTTCAAAATCGATAAAGTTATCTTTTTGCTCCAATGGTTTTTCGCCACGGTTGTAAAACAAAAATTCATCATCATGCCACACCGCATTTCCTCCCAAAATTTTAATCAGCGCATTTCGGACAATAATAAGATGACCTAGCACCCAATTGGCGCAATTAACGTCTCCATTTGGGAAAACCAGGGCTTCGTCGTTGGAAATTCCCTTTATATTTTTGGTGAGAACATCGTAATTAAAATCAAGTTGAATTTTCAAAAATTCGAGTGCTGTAGTATTCATTTGTTGTGATTTTAAAGGTTTTTTCATTTAACTTTCAAGAAATGAGAGAATCTTTTTGGTGGTTTTTTCGATGCATTCTTGGTCTAGGTTTCCATCCATATCCGGCATCAAGTACGAGCCGTGCGTGGCGGAAATGAAGAATACTTCGGAATTTGGAATGATTTGGTTCATTTCTAAAATATGTTCACTACGCACCACATCATAATCGCCATTGATGAGTAAAGTTGGAACTTAATGGATTTTAAAATCGCTTCGTCCCAATCCTTAAAATGCTGCATGCGCTGACTGTCTTTCTCGAACATATTTTGTAGTTTCTGCGGATCTGGATTGAGTTTGAGGAAATTCTCCTGCAACGATTTCGGCATCATGTCGAGCGTAGCATTTATAAAACCATCAAAAAAACCTGAAATCATGCCTTCACGCTTAAACATCGAAGACGCAACAATTAATTTATACACCAAATTCGGATGTCGATAGGCAATTTGCATCGCTGTACTTCCGCCGTTGCTGAAACCCAGAAAATACGCTTTTTGAATATCAAGTTGCGATAAAAGTTCGGCAACATCATCGGCATCCTGCTCAAAAGTTGCGGAGATGCTTCTGTGGTCGCTTCTTCCGTGATTCTGCAAATCAATTCCAATAACCTGATATTTCTCTGCAAAAACGGGAATCACTTCCTGAAAATCATTCAAAATAGAGCCTCCACCGCCATGAATAAGCACCAAAGGCGTCCCTTTACCGTAGATTTCGTAATAAAGTTGAATGCCGTTTACGATTTTAAAACCTGATTCGTTGAGAGCCATAGCCGTTTGTTTTTGAGGTGAAAAAATGGCGTTGAGTAAAACGAGCGCAAACATATATTTTGCTGATTGTTACGAATTGTACGCCGTTTCTAAATCGGCAATGATGATTTTTTTCATTTTCAGCATGGCATTAAAAACTTTTTTTGCTTTGTCTGGATTTTCATCATTGGTAAGCTCAATCAAACGCTTGGGCGTGATTTGCCAGCTGACGCCATAAGGATCTTTCAACCAGCCACACATACTTTCCTGTCCGCCGTTGGCTGTGAGTGCGTTCCAATACATATCCGTTTCTTGCTGATCATCCGTCATAACCACTAACGAAACGCCTTCGGTAAAATTAAACTGGTGATTGGTTCCGCCATCCATTGCATAAAGCAAATAATCATTGATGCTGAAATCGGCGTGGGCAACCATTCCTTTCAATTCGCCCGCAGCCTCTGGATGCTCTTTAATTCCATTAATTTTTGAATTGGGAAATACCGAAGTGTATAAATTCATCGCTTCACGGCATTTGCCGTTGTTTTCCTGAATGTACATTAGCGTCGGAACATATTTCTGCTCCGGTTTTTCATTTAACAAATAAAATTGCCAGCTGATGTTGTATTCATCAGAAATCCAAGCATATTTTTCACTCCAAGGATAGGAACCTAAATCCATTAGGATTTTTCCTTTCGGTGCCAATTCGTTGTAGTATTTTTCAACTTCCTCAGCTGTCTCGCACATTACCATTATCGAGATGCTCGGATTAGGTTTAAAAGTGGAACCTCCGTTGAGCAACATAATCGGTTGTCCGTTAAAATCAAGCATAATGACCATAGCCGATTGGTGTGAAATTTTCGCATTCGGAAAGATATTGCAATAATGCTCGGCAGCTTGTGGCGCATTGCCATCGAACCAAAAACATGGGAAAATATTGGTGTTCATAGCGTTATGATTTAAATTATTTTATATGATGTTTAACTGTTTCAAAAATTTCTCTTTTTTGTCTTTTAGACAATGCATTAAGTGTCAGTAATTTTTTCTTTTCTGAATTTATTTCAATTTCTAAAATACTGCCTGTCCAAAAACTTTCGTTATAAGATATGTTCACGATTTTGGAATAAGGTATAAATGTAAAAGGATTAAGATCAAATGTTATTTTATCGTATTTATTACCGCTACCTAACTCCTTATAATACAATCCTTTTTGATCGATTTTTGCTCTAATGATTCCGTTTTTATATTTTATAAAGAAATATCCAATTAGTACGAGTCCAAGTTTGAAAATTAAAAGCAGTAGCGAAAAGAAAAAATTTCCCCAACTGCTAAAATCAATAATCATATACTGGAAATTTTTCCAAAACGAACTTTCTATGTCAAACCCTATAAAGGATAAGCCAATGCCGACCAAAATTAAAATTATGCCAATAGTTAAAGATCTAAAACTTGATAAATAATATTTTTTCTCTTCCATTTTATAACCTTTTTAATCAAAGTTATGAAGTAAGAACGAAAAAAAAATTGCCATAAGGCAAGTTTTAACGAAGTTTAATGCCAAATAAAAATCTTGCCCTAGGACAAGATTCTGTTATTTTTGAGAGACAATTTCTTTTCGGATTCGGCTGAGCGAGGTGTCGGTGATGCCTAAGAATGAAGCAATATACTTTAAAGGAACATGCTGCAAAATTTGCGGTTTTTCTTTGAGCAGTTTGAGATAGCGTTGTGTGGCACTTACCGTAATCATATCCAGCGAACGTTGTTTCAAGGTAAAAAGTTGATAGGTGAACCACAACCTTCCCCACTCGGCAAAACCCGGAATGGAACGGAAGACTTCTTGAAAATCTTCGTATTTTATTTCCCACAACTCGCAATCGGTAACCGCTTGCAAGGTTTCCTGAGATTCAATCTGTTGGAATAATGAACTGGGAATGATCACAATATCGCCATCAATAAAGAATTCGGTGGTAATATCGTTGTTGTCGACATCATGTACAAATGCTCTAACAAGGCCTTTTTCAAGCAGATAATAAGATTCTAAAACTTCACCTTCTTTCAAGAGAATTTCATCTTTCGCCACCTTTTTTTTGTGATGAAAAGAAGCTATCGTACGAACATCTTCCTCGCTTAAAAGAAAATGTTGGTAAATGTTTTGGAATAATTCAGTGCTCAAAACGTGGGTGATTAATGTTTGATAATCTCCTTCACAATACCGCCCTGAGGCTCTCGTACGGTTGATGTGAAAATAAATGCTTTCGGATCAATTTCGTGTACAATGTTGCGAAGTTTGCGCACCTCCAATCGTGTTACAATGGTAAAGATAATATCTACTTCTGCACTTTGCTCAAAAGACTCTTTCATAAAGCCACGTTCGCCTTTGTACACGGTAATTCCGCGATTTAACGTTAACACCAAGGCACGCTTCACCGCTTCTGGATTGCTGGATACGATGGTAACCCCAGTATATGCCTCAATTCCTTCGATTACATATTTGGTCATTTGTCCGGCAATAACGTAGGTAAGAATAGCATAAAGCGCTGTTTCGATCTTCAAAAATAAAGCTGCGATGATGAAGATGACGATGTTCATCGCTAGAATAATTTCGGTGATGCTGAAACTACTGCGTTTCAAGGTCAATAAAGCTAAAACCTCCATTCCATCAAAGGTTCCACCGCCTCGCATGGATAAACCGATGCCAATTCCTAAAAAGAAACCTCCAAACATTGCAACCAATAATTTGTCGTGGGTAAGTTCTGGAAAGGGAATAAAATGCAATGTAAGTGCGATTAAAACAATGGTTAGAGCGGAACGAATTGCAAAATGTTTGGACACTTTAAAATACGCCAGAGCGATAAACGGAATATTCAATAAAATAAGAACGAGACCTAAATTCCAGCCTTGAACTTCATGAAACAAAAGCGAAATCCCTGTAACACCGCCATCCAAAAAATGATTGGGAACAAGAAAACTTTTTAAAGCAAAGCTTGCGGACAAGACGCCCAAAATAAGATAAATAATATCGGAAACCGTGAACAAAGGATGATTCTGATGCGTTCCTGCCTGCATGGGGAATGGTTATTTATAGTTTTGATTTGATAATTGCGAGATTTTCTGCTTTTTTAGAAGCGCGGTCTTCAATAGCAGTTTTGGTAAAATAATGGTGATTTTCCAGGAAACGTTCTTGCAGAATATTCCAGTCGCGCTCACTGGAAATCATTCCAAACATCGCCAACTCTTCGTACAATTTGTCGCCAATGGTAAAAAAATCATCACGACCAAGATAATCAAGATCGGCGTCGGCAAGGATTTCCTCAAAATGATTTTTCGGCGATTGTGGAATTTTTGTGGCCATAATCATGCCTTTAATCAAATCGATTTGCGATTGCGAGTAACCGTATTTGGGCAAATAGTCTTGGGCAATTTCGCACGATTTTTCCTCATGATCCTTGGAACCGTAAAGAAAACCGGTATCGTGGAAAAGCGCTGCTGTTTCCAATAAAACCAATTGTTCTTCTGAAAGACCTTCTGCCGCACCAATTCGGCGTGCAGCCGAGATTACATCTTCGATGTGCGAAACGCTGTGATACGAAAGATGTTTGGGCAACTTATTTTGAAGTTCGGAGATGATTTCAGATTTTACCTCTTGATAATTCATACGTCAAATATACTTGAATTCGTTTTTATAATGATGCTTCTACGAAATACATATCGAGTTCGCCTTTTCCTTTAACTGAAATTTTGCCACGATGGGTGGTGTGAAAATCGTCTTTCACCAATTCGAACGTATTTTTAGAAATGTTAATCTTTCCTTTTTCGCCGTTTTGTTCCATTCGCGCTGCCGTGTTTACGGTGTCACCCCAAATGTCGTAAGCAAACTTTTTAACACCGACAATCCCTGCAATAACATGACCCGAATGAATACCGATGCGCAAATCCAACGCGTGTGGACTCACTTTTTTTCGTTCTTCAATAAAATCTAAAATATCTTGACTGGCTTTGATGGCATTTTTTGCATGTTCTTTACTTTCGGTAGGCAAGCCACTTACTGCCAAATACGCATCGCCAATGGTTTTAATTTTTTCGAGGCCGTGTCTTCCCATAATATTGTCAAACTCGGTAAAGCAAATGTTGAGTTCCTCCAACAATTCCTGAACGCCAATCTTTTCAGAAGTTGCTGTGAAATTCACAAAATCCGTAAACAGCACCGAAACTTCATCATAATATTTGGCATCCGATTTTCCTTTTTCCTTGAGTTCTTGCGCCACTTCTTGAGGAAGAATGTTTAAAAGTAAATCTTCAGATTTCTTTTTTTCTTTGGCAATTTTGTTACGGTCTTTTCTTTTTTGATTGTACGACCAACCTGCAAAACCTAAAAGCAACAAAGCCGTGGCAGCACCTCCCATGGACATATTTCTAACGTTGTTTGATTTTGTAAGTTCGGCTTTTGCCAGAGCATCTTTCTTTTCTTGTTCTGCTTGTGCAATTTTTTTCTGTTGCTCGTATTTTAAAGCTACCGCTTTTTGCTCTTCATCGTATTTAATGCTGATTTCGCGGCGTTTGTGCTCTTCTTCCAGTAACAATCTTGCACGTTCTTCGGCAGTTTTGGCTGCCGCTTGCTTTCTGTCGTATTCGAATTTTAGGGATTTTAATTCGATTTCTTTTTGCAGCTGAATACGTTTTTTATCTTCTTCGAACTCAATTTTCAGGCGTTGCTCGGATAGCAATCGCTCGCCCTGGATTTCTTCAACACCCCGAATATTGTCTATACTTGTGGTTGTGGACTGAAGATCGTTGTATTTTTTATAATAGGATAATGCCGATTGATAGTCGCCTAGTATATCGTTTACTTTATAAAAGTATTCCCAAGCGAGCACATCGACATCCGAATTGTGAACAATCTCTGTAGCCACTAAGCTTTTATAATTCGCATCCAGTTCTGCTCGTAACTTTTTAACATAGGACCGTTTTTCATCGTCGTTTGCAAATTTCACGGTATTATCATAGACCTGATCAATTTTAATAACCGGTAGTAACAACTTGATGTTTTCTTTAATTTGCAACATATCCTTATCAGGAGCTATTTCATATGCTTTTTGCGCAAATTCTAATGCGGTTTTATAGTTTTTTTCTTGTTGATGTATATGAGCTAACAAATAGTAAATTCGTGGTAAACTTGCCGTCAAATTTTGACTTTTCGACGATTCCAAAGCTGTATTAAGATAGTACTTAGCTTTGTCATAGTTTTTCAAATCCTTGTAACAAGAAGCTCTCATAATATCGAGTTCCACGATAAATGCTGGATTTTTGTTTACAATTTGGCTTTCACTTTTATCTAAATGTTGCAAAGCATTGGAGAAGTTCCGCAATTTATATTGTAATTGACCCAACATATATTGCGACAGAAATATATTGTTTTTATTATATTTTGTCGTGTAATCATTATATTCCAATGCTCGTTTGTACGCTTGAGGTATTTTGTTCTGTTGCTGAAGATTACCGATACTCATAATATAGACACGGTTCATGACGGATATTGATATCTTATTCCTAGGGTCATTATATATTGTAAATACATCTTCAAGCGATTTATATGCGTCCTCCCATTTACCTTCGAGTGATAATGTCTGTGCTTGTGTCACCAGATATAATACTTTTGCTTCTGCATCCTCAGACATTTTTAAATACTTTTGAGCTTCCTGTCGATAACGCTCTGATGATATTTTATCTCCAATAGTAAGAAAATTTGCAGAAGCAATCATATACAAATCTCCTGCCCTGCTATATTCCTTTATATCTTTGGCATAGTTTGCGAGATCTAAACTGTAGGCAATGACACTATCCCTTTTACTCTCACGGGAAAATTGATTAAGCATATCAATCTTCGTATTAAAACGAGATTTATCGTCGTTGGCTTGTTTTAGTTTGAGACGCAGTTCCTTTATCGGCATAGAGTCTTGGGCATAGAAAATCGTCGCGGTGTTTAAACACAAAAACGAAATAAAAAGACGCGCATAATGATGTTTCAAAGTCGGAATTTTATAAAAACAAAAATAGAAATTTAATCGAATTTATCTCGGTATTATTAAAAAAGTCTGCGAACGCTTGTCTATAAAGCTTTTTTGCTAAAATAAAGAGAGCTGAATGCCTCCCGCTGGAGGTTTTGCATCACCCATTACGGTTTTTCCGCCAAATCGAAATGAGTTCCGACACTCGTCTTCCACTACGGCATCAAAATCAAAATCGGGCGTGAAGTTTTTTTCAGTTTCAGCAACCATTCTATGGAGCTTTTCGACTGTTTTAAGTTTATCTGAATTTCCAATTTTCGATTTTTCAATACCTTTTTGAAGTATCGAAATGGTTTCGTCATAAGTATGAAGAGGAACTGGAAAAGGATGCCCATCTTTACCGCCATGAGCAAACGAAAAACGAGCGGGATCTGAGAATCTTGACGGCGCACCGTGAATCACTTCACTTACCAACGCCAAACTTTGCATCGTGCGAGGACCGACGCCTTTTAGCAGTAATAAATCTTCAAAATTCTGAGGTTGGAGTTCGCGAGTTATGTAAAGCAAAGCGCCAAGCCTTTTGAGATCGACATCTTTCGCGGTAACTTCATGATGTTGTGGCAAGATTAAGTTGGCAAAATCCTGCATAATCTTTTCGGAATTGGTATGCGAAATATCCAGAATACCGGTTCGGTTCGCTTGAGCTTCAGTGGAAGTAAGATTTAAAATTTGTCCTCGATTTACACCTTCAATTGCCGTATGCGGATCATCAACAAACGAAGTGAGATTTTCGGAGTGCCAATGGTATCTTCTTGCCGTTCCATCCACTTCATTCAATCCTTGCTGAACCACCGCCCAACCACCTTCATCACTCAAAATAAAATTATGTAAATACAACTGATAACCATCTTGAATGGCGGTATTATCCACTTTTGCAGTCAATTTACTGGCACGCACCAACGTATTGGCATTGAGACCTGTTTTATCTGCTATCAAAAGAAGTTCATTGGGGGTTTCTTTGGAATATTTGCCTTTTCCACCACAAATGTAGATTCCCAAATCTTTGGCTATAGGATTGATGCTTCTTTTAAGTGCACCCATCACCGACGTCGTTATTCCCGACGAATGCCAGTCCATGCCCATTACCGCGCCAAAACTTTGAAACCAAAGCGGATCCGACAAACGCCGAAGGACCTCAGCTTTGCCATAATCCTGTAAAATTACCTCAACAATGGAAAGTCCAAGTGCTGACATGCGCTCGTACAACCACGGCGGAACTTTGCCGTAGTGTAGAGGAAGTGTTGCAGAGCCTGAGCGTTTCATAGGATTAAAAAACGGTTTACTGATTCCAGCAAACCGTAACGAATGTTGTTTATATAAAGTATTATTTAACTGCTTCTAAAGCGCCTTCGTAATTGGGTTCTTGTCCAATCTCAGGTACTTGCTCGGTGTAAATCACTTTTCCATCTTCATCCAATACGACTACTGCACGACTTAACAATCCATGAAGCGGAGAATCTTCTAAAGTCACTCCATAATCTTCACCAAAACTACCTCTAAAATCAGATAATACATCGACATTATCAAGACCTTCTGCTGCACAGAAACGACTTAATGCAAATGGTAAATCACGCGAAACATTAACGACTACTGTATTCTCAAGCGCCGTTGCGTCTTTATTAAAATGTCTTGCGGAAGCTGCACATACGCCCGTATCGATACTTGGGAAAATGTTTAGCACCACTTTTTTACCTTTATAATCGGATAGTTTCTTTTCCGACAAATCGGAATTAACCAATGTAAAATCTTTTGCCTGTGTACCTACTTCGGGAAGATCGCCTACTGTATGCGTAGGATTCCCTTTAAATGTAATATTTGCCATAATTTTGTTTTGTTTATTGGTATAAAAATAAAAAAAGATTCACGAAAGAACTCTTAAATCTTTTGTAAATCTTTCTTAATATTTTGCACAATTTCTGGCTGATTTTATTACAAACTAGCTTCTTCTGTTTTACTAGATCCTCCTATCAAATCATTTAATTTTTTCATTTCAGCTTTAGAAAGTTCTCTGTATTTACCATACGGAACATCGAGTTGGACACTCATGATTCGGATCCGCTTTAGCTTCACCACCTGATAATCCAAATATTCGCACATTCGACGGATTTGGCGGTTGAGCCCCTGTGTTAAAATAATTCGAAAAACAAATTTAGAAATTTGCTCCACTTCACATTTATTAGTGACGGTGTCTAGAATCGGAATTCCGTTCGACATCTTCTTAATAAATCGATCGGTGATTGGCTTATCAACAGTCACAATATATTCCTTCTCGTGATTATTGCGTGCGCGCAGAATTTTATTGACGATGTCGCCATCATTGGTCATGAGGATTAAGCCCTCACTATCTTTATCTAGACGGCCAATGGGAAAGACACGTTTTGGATAATTGAGATAATCGACAATGTTTTTTTTGACTTTTTGATTCGTCGTACATTCAATACCTACAGGTTTATGCAATGCGATATACACAAAATCTTCTTCGGGACCATTTATCAATTTCCCTTCAACCGTCACCTCATCATTCGGGCCTACCTTAGTTCCCATTTCTGGAATTTTTCCATTGATTTTCACTTTGCCCTCCTCGATTAAACGATCGGCCTCGCGTCGTGAACAAAACCCCGATTCACTGAGAAATTTATTGACTCTTTTTAACTGTTCTTCCATATCGATAACGCAAAGGTAGCTATAAATCCGTTTTAAAGTCAAAAATCGATTGAACGTTATTGGCAAATCAAGCGCTTTATTGAATCATAATTCATAAATTTGTAACACATAGAATTTACATTAACTAAATATCATATAATGTCAGGAAGATCAAAAATCTATTACACCCTTACAGACGAAGCGCCCATGCTGGCAACACATTCGTTTTTACCTATTGTAAAGGCCTTTACTCAATCTGCTGATATCGAAATTGTCGTTCCAGACATTTCTCTTGCAGGACGAATCTTGGCGAATTTCCCAGAATATTTGAAGGAAGATCAGCGAATTCCAGATGCGTTAAGCGAATTGGGACAGTTGGCAACAACGCCAGAGGCAAATATTATTAAACTTCCTAATATCTCGGCTTCTGTACCGCAGTTGGATGAGGCGATTGCCGAACTTCAGTCTAAAGGATTTGCCGTTCCAAATTATCCTGCAGAACCTAAAAATGACGATGAGAAAGCAATTAAAGCAAAATATGCTAAAGTTTTAGGTAGTGCTGTGAACCCAGTTTTAAGAGAAGGAAATTCCGACAGACGTGCTCCAAAAGCAGTGAAGAATTACGCTAAAGCTAACCCTCACAAAATGGGTGCTTGGGCATCTGACAGCAAAACGGATGTTGCCAATATGGATAACGGAGATTTCTACGGTACCGAGACATCGACAACAGTTGAAAATCCTACCGAGTTTAAAATTGTTTTCTACGGAAATGATGGTTCAACAAAAGAATTAAAAGGACTTTCTCCATTGAAAGCGGGTGAGGTAATTGATTCTTCAGTAATGAATTTGAATGCGCTAAAAGCATTTGTACAGAATGCAATTCAGGAAGCGAAAGATAAAAATGTATTGCTTTCTGCTCACCTGAAAGCCACCATGATGAAGGTTTCTGATCCTATTATTTTTGGTGCCATTGTAGAAACGTTCTTCAAAGATGTTTTTGCAAAATACGGTGATCTATTTAAATCTTTAGATATCAATCCAAACAATGGTTTAGCCGATTTATATGAGAAAATAAAAGGTCAACCTCAAGAAGCTGAAATTAAATCAGCTATTGATGAAGCCTTAACCAACGGACCTCGTGTTGCGATGGTGAATTCCGATAAAGGTATTACCAATTTCCACGTTCCATCGGATATTATTGTAGATGCTTCTATGGCGGCTTTGGTACGAAATGGCGGTAAAATGTGGAATAAGGACGGTGCTGAGGAAGATACGATTGCCATCATTCCAGACCGTTCGTACGCTGGTTTTTATCAAGCCGTAGTTGATGATATGAAAGCGAATGGTGCTCTTGATCCGACAACGATGGGTTCTGTACCAAATGTAGGATTAATGGCTCAAAAAGCAGAAGAATACGGTTCTCACGACAAAACATTCCAAGCAACT
>JAYRQH010000188.1:0-3066 GCA_041910715.1 Bergeyella sp. | reverse complement strand
TGCGTTTGCAGGACAAACCAGAATTGGCGCTGTAAAAACGACGACTCCTTTTGAGGTAACTGTGATTGCTGAAAATTTGGGGAAGCCTTGGGGAATTATTAATTTACCTGACGGGCGATTTTTAGTAACCGAAAAGTCGGGCTATGTTAACCTCGTATCTGCAGACGGTAAGAAAGTAAGCAAAATCACGGGATTTCCACAAGTTGATACTTCTGGCCAGGGTGGACTTCTTGATATTGCATTAGACCCTGATTTTAAAACAAATCGCGTTATTTTCTGGTCCTTCTCGGAGCCTTATGGGAAAGGAAATTTGACCTCTGTTGCTAAGGGAATACTTTCGCAAGACGAAACTAAAATTGAAAATCCTCAAGTTATCTTTCGTGCAACTCCAGATTACAAAGGCACTCTGCATTACGGTAGCCGGCTTGCATTTGATAAAGAAGGAAATATTTTCGTGAGTACGGGCGAACGTTCTGACAAAGAAACTCGAGTTTATGCCATCAAACCTGATAATTATCTAGGTAAAATCATCCGAATTACGAAAGATGGTAAGCCCGCGCCAGGCAATCCTTTTATTGGAAAGGACGGTTACAAACCAGAAATTTACAGCTACGGGCATCGTAATCCACAAGGATTGGCTCTGGACGAAAAAGGTCAGTTATGGGAAACTGAATTTGGCCCTCGCGGTGGCGACGAAATCAACCTGATCCAAGCGGGAAAAAATTACGGATGGGGCGATGTTACTTACGGCTTAGAGTACTCGGGCGAACAGATTAATGGTGGAACGACCCAAAAAGATGGGACGGAACAGCCGGTTTATTATTGGGATCCCTCAATATCACCTAGCGGAATCGCTTTCTACACAGGAACAATGGACGAATGGAAAAACAACATGTTTATTGGAAATCTTAGTGGTCAACACATTGCACGAATTGTAATCAAAGACAATAAAGTAGTTGGTGAAGAACGTCTATTAGAAAAAGAAAACCAACGTTTTCGCGATGTTCTCAATGGTAGTGATGGTAATTTGTATGCGATTACGGACAGTGGAAAACTCTATAAGATCTCGAAAAAATAGGAAGCGTTCTCAAATTTTTAATGAACATAAACCTATCATTAAATAAGAAAAAAGCTGAGTAAACCTCAGCTTTTTTTTGTTTTATCAGCTAATTTAACACCTTGAAATTCCTTTAGATAAAAAGGTTCAAAATAGGCAATATCTTCGATTAAATTACTCGCTAATCGAGCGTTACCTTCTTTGATAAGATATTTGGCACTTGGATAAACATTTGGCTTAAATTCAGCATTTGGAAGCTTTAACACTTCTTGCGCTTTTACGCATCCATCGCCAACAAATAACACCTTCTTGTCAGCAAACTCAGCAAAACTAGATTCGTCCAAAATTAAATTCGTTGTTTCTTGAACTTCTGAACCTGAATTTCCATCGCATGTCAATGTATATACTTCCATCCGTCGTGCGTCAACAAGGGGAATAATAAAATCATAACCTTGACCGATAAACGGTTCAACCATAGAGTGCATTGAATTAACCGCAACTAAGGGAATTTGCATGGCAAATGCAAAACCTTTTGCTGCCGAGGCTCCAATACGAAGTCCCGTATAGGAACCGGGCCCTTTTCCCAGATTTACCGCCTCTATTTCTTGCAATGATATTTGTGCACCTTGTAACGCCCATTTAACAAAAGTATGCAGGTTTTCCGACTGCTTAAAATTATCAGATACTTCTTCACAGACACACAGAATGGTTTCGCCATCGGAAATGGCCACTGAGCAGTTTTTGGAGGAGGTTTCTAAATGAAGTATTTTCATGAGTTCGTCTTTCTATAAATGGTTCTTGCCTCACTTTGCGCTTGTGGGTAAATAGTCATTTCTGCAATTGAAACATGCTTCGGTGCGGACACCACATAATAAATGGCATCGGCAATATCCTCCGCTTTTAGTGCCTCGTATCCGGCATAAACAGCATCGGATCGTGTTTGATCTCCTTTAAAGCGAACCATCGAGAAATCAGTTGCCACGGCCCCGGGTTGGATGTTCGAAACTTTAATACCAAACTCGGTAAGTTCCAAGCGCATCCCTTCTGAGATGGCATCCACGGCTTTTTTCGACGCACAATACACGACTCCATTTGCATAGGTTTGTTTTGCTGCAACGGAAGAGATATTCACAATGTGTCCCGTACCGCGTTCTTTCATTTGCGGTATCACATTTTTCGAGACGTACAACAATCCTTTTACATTTCCATCGAGCATAGCGTCCCAATCAGCAACATCACCTTCGCAAAGAGATGCTAATCCATGCGCATTTCCTGCATTATTTAGTAAAATATCGATCGTAGAAAAGCTTTCTGGCAACGATGCGAAGGCTTCATTCACGTTTTGTTGATTTCGAACATCAAAAACCAACGTATGGACGTCGGTCATCTTTTGTAATTCGCCGGCTAAGGCATTCAAGGCTTCCACCCGTCGTCCACAAAGGATCAGTCGATACTGATGCTTTGCAAAAAGTACAGCACATGCTTTCCCAATTCCTGAAGTGGCTCCAGTGATTAAAAGAGTTTTTTGATTTTCTGCCATCGTTCTCTATTGCTCTAGTTATGAAACATCAAAATTACGGAACAAAAAAAAAATAAACCCGGTTTCCCAGGTTTATTTCATTATTTCTTTGTCATATCTCCCATAACATTTACTGCTTCTTGAAGATAGACATCACGCTCTAAGTTTTTCTTCCAATTTTCAGTTTTCTTGCGGAAAACCTCATCGGTTTTTTCACGTTGCACTTCATCCGGATGCACTGAAAATTTGAGCCCATTATTGAATTTTTCAAGAGTTCTGAATTTCTCAATTTGAGCTTTTCGTTTTTTCATCAACTCATTGAATTTATTCAGATTTAACGTAATGGTTTCTTCCTTATCCAACGCTTCTTTCCACTGAGCCGACTCTAATAAAAGTTGGTAATTCTTATTCTGAGCCATACGGGCTTCACTTGTCTGCATCAGCGATGGAATATTAAGCATATTGAGTTTTGTGAAACTTGTTGCTGGTA
>JAYRQH010000187.1:0-2384 GCA_041910715.1 Bergeyella sp. | reverse complement strand
TTTGGGCGAAGGTTTATGACAACAACCGAATTATACTGAATGTAAATAAAAATAACCCTGCGAAAAGCATGTACGAAAAGCAAGGTTTTACAATTTATGATGAAGGAATCTTCGACATTGGCAGGGATTTTGTTATGGACGACTACCTGATGGAATACACTTTTTAGAATAAATTTCTTCCATAAAAATAATATTAGAAAAAAAATAAAGTTAACGAACCGATTTCAAATATAATCGGTTATATTTGTTACAAACAAAAAAGAGCACGATGAAGATTTTTGTAAAATTTGATTTCAACACCCTATGTAAAAAAGTTCTAGAGGAGCAATTTCAGAAAATGGGAGTCCGATACAAAATGCTTAATTTCGGTGAGATCGAGTTCTTAGAACCTCTGAATAAAGAGAATCAAAAACGAATTGTCGCCGATCTTGAAGACTACGGAATCGAAGTCATCGAAAATCAGAAAACAGCATTGGTACAAAAAATTAAAGACGCCATCATCGAAATGGTTTTTTCTGATGTACCTGTTAACGTAAAATCGTCTATTTATCTTTCGGAAAAGCTTAATCACAGCTACGGCTACATTTCTAATGTTTTTTCGGAAGTTACCTACTCTTCTATTGAGAATTTTATTATCTTACAAAAAATAGAATACGCGAAACACTTGCTGGTTATTGGCCATCTCTCACTTACTGAAATTGCTAATAAACTCAACTATTCAAGTGTTGCGCATTTAAGTACTCAATTTAAAAACACAACGGGAATTACACCAACGCAATTCCAGAAAATTGTAAAGAAAAGAAGAGAATTATCTTATAAAACCCAAGTCACAAATGAATAAAGATTACACTTTCATCATGTTAGCTGATGATGACCCAGACGATAGACTCCTATTTACGGACGCCTTCGACGAGCTCAAAATTTCAACGAAAGTGCAAACTTTTTGCGACGGTGCCGAGCTGATGACGTATTTGAATAGCGAAAACGCCATACTTCCCGAAATTTTATTTCTTGACTTAAACATGCCTAAAAAAAATGGATTGGAATGTCTTAAGGAAATCAAAACAAACGAAAAACTTAGCAAAATAGCCGTAGCAATATACTCTACCTCTTCTTCTGAAGAACACATTGAGGAAACGTTTGTGATTGGAGCAAATATTTACATTAAAAAGCCGAACGATTTCAATGCTTTAAAAAAAGTATTGCAGGACGTGGTGACCATGAACTGGCAATACCACACCTCCGGAATGAATATGGAAAATTTCCTTCTAAGGATCTAATTTTCACATGAAAAAAATCAAGTTAGACCGATCCAACTTTCTATTGACGCTCATTTGCGTTATGGCGTTGGCTTTGATTTTTTTCTTAATGGCGCTCACATACAAGCAAATAGAGAAACTCAACGATGACTCCCACCAAGTCACCACGTCTTTAGAAGCAGCTCTAAAGCTGGAAATCCTATACGCGAATCTCAAAGACATTGAGGTTGAACGGCGTAATTATCTTATTCTAAAAGATGAAAATGCACGGACCCAGATTTTGGAGAACATGCAAGAAGTTAATACCAATTACGAATTTCTTAGATCGTACTTCAAAACCAATCCCGTACAAGAAAAGAACTTTTTAGAACTCGGCAATCTCATTCAGCGTAAGTATAAAATTGTAAATCAAGTCGTTAGTATTGATTTTGATACCAGTAATAAGGTCGAATTACAAAATTCTCTCTCTGAAGGGGAACAGATCATGGCATCCATCCACAAAACGATGAACGAGATGCTACGGATTGAAAATAAACTTCTTGAAAGTAAAAAAAGTGAATTTACGTACCGCCAAAAATCCACGCCCTTTTATCTGTACATCATTGCGCTTAGTTCGTTAGGAATTATTGCTTATACCTTTTTCCGAATGCTGAAAGAATCCCGTTTGATCAAGAAGAAAAACGAAGAATTGGAATTGGCATTTAAAAAATCAACCTTAGCAGAAACGATTGGTAATTTTGGTTTATGGACGTTCGATCAGGAAAACGCTCAGTTCGACTTTTCGGATAATATGTATCGGATATTCGGGTACAATCCTAATTTTAAAACTTCAAAAGACTCCGAAGTATTTGGCAATCATATACAGCCGAATGAGAAGCGTGAATTCTCCCACTTTATCAAAAATATGTCCGCAAATCCTATCGTTTCTAAAATAACGACAAAGGATAAGAAGACCAAAATCGTTCGTACCAGTCAAAGACAATTCAAAGATTCCACAGGTAAAGTCTATATCCTTGGTATTACTACTGACATCAGCAACGAGGTTAGAAACAAGGAAAATCTGGTGAATGTTAGTAAGGAAGTTCTCTTTTACAACTATATGAGTAAAGATGCCGAGCAAATTGG
>JAYRQH010000186.1:0-1527 GCA_041910715.1 Bergeyella sp. | reverse complement strand
TCATTTGCGTCGTTCCTGAACTTTGGAAATACGTATCTGCCTTCGAATTTTGATATAGAATTGTATGGTTTTTGAACATTTCGATGGGCAGAAAAGGAATAGCGTCAATTTCTCTCACTGCAACAGGATTAATTTTGAGGTAATCAACAAATTTGCGGTAGACTGCAACGTTTTCGTATTGGTATAAAAATGTTTCAAGGCAGGCTTGCGCAAACTCAGCTTCCGTTTTTATCTTAAAAATGTCCATTATTTTTCGTTTGTAAGGCTATTTTTGCTGAAACGTTTCAATTTTGAAATCGACACCATCATACACTCCGTACGTGAAGTACGAGATCCAATCGCCCAGATTTATATATTTTGCTTTGCCTTCCAAGTCCAAAATCATCGGAAGATGGCGATGTCCGTAAACGAAGTAATCAATTTTTTCTGTCTTTAATTTTTCTTTGGAATAAAGAATCAAAAATTCTTTATCCTCACCTAAAAATTCTTTGTCTTCTTCGCCAGAAATCATTTTATTTTTAGTTGAAAAATAAATAGCCAATTTCATTGCAATATCGGGATGCAACCATTTAAAAGCCCATTGAGCCAATGGATTGGTAAAAAGCTTTTTCATGCGCTTGTAGCCTTTATCTCCAGGTCCAAGACCATCACCATGAGCTAGAAGAAAATTTTTACCAGAGATTTTGTAGTATTTTTTTTGAAAATATACCGGAATACCCAATTCATCTTCGAAATAATTTTTCATCCAAAGATCGTGGTTTCCTACAAAGAAATAAATATCAATGTCCGCATCTTTCAGTTCGGCAATTTTACCCAAAACACGCACATAACCCTTGGGCACAACGTACTTCCATTCATGCCAGAAATCAAATAAATCGCCCATTAAAAATAGTATTTGAGCGTCTTGTTTAATTTCATCTAACCACTGAATAAATCGATCTTCGCGCAACTTGCTTTCTTTGGGCGTTGGTGCGCCAAAATGTTGGTCGGATGCAAAATAGATTTTTTTGTTTGCTTGTAAGTCTATGTTGGTCATGGCACTCAATTGAAAATACGGATATCAATACGTTTTAGAAACAGTTCGGAAGCGAAATTAGTCCATATTCTCCTCCGCAAACCATTCACCGTACGAATTTTCGGTTTCGTGAAGTTTTAGATACGCCAATTGAACACTTTCAGGCAATTTTGCTTTGATTTTGCGAGCGATATCATAAAGCATATTTTCGCACGTTGGTTGGTACGGACAAAAAATCACATGATGCCCTTCGTCCTGAAGCTTTTTACCTAAATCTTGGTGTGGAGAATTTCCATTAATCAGCACTGCATGATCCCAAAGATCCACCACTTCCTCTTTCACAATCTTTTTAATCTCCCCAAAATCCACAACCATACCATTTTTAACATGATCCAAGTCGTCTATTGGTTCACCTTTTACGGTAACAAACAATTTATACGAATGGCCATGCATATTTTTGCATTTTCCGTCGTAATTATACAGAACATGAGCGGTTTCGAAAGTAAAAATTT
>JAYRQH010000185.1:0-3694 GCA_041910715.1 Bergeyella sp. | reverse complement strand
GCACAAACTACCGATAAAAAAGTAAACGAGAAAACTCCAGCACTTTTTGAAGTTGCCGACACTGCCGCGAAAATGGCTGCCCTGGAAGTTGAAGAAATTAAAGAATACATTAAAGAAATCGGCTTAGCTAATCAGAAAGCGAAAAATTTGAAGGCAATGGCGCAAATGCTTTTGGACAAACATAATGGTGAGGTACCCGAATCTTTTGAACTTATGGAAGAACTACCAGGCGTTGGACACAAAACATCCTCTGTTGTGATGAGCCAAGCCTTCGGTCATCCTGCATTTCCAGTCGACACGCATATCCACAGACTGATGAAGCAATGGAAGCTGTCCGAAGGAAAAAATGTAGTACAAGTGGAAAATGATGCAAAAAAAATATTCCCTAAAGAACGATGGAACAGATTGCATCTGCAAATCATCTTCTACGGTAGGGAATATTCTCCGGCACGAGGAAATCAATCGAAGGATTTCATCACGCCGATGGTTTTATCTAAATAATTTAACTTAACGGTGATCCTACAGGAATATCGCAACGATGCCCTTGCTCGCCATGCGGCGGATTCATACCGGGAGCCGTAAACGCATTGGTTTCCGTTTTCTGAGGAAGAACCTGTGGTTGCATTACTTGTGATGCAGGTTGCTGGATAGGCTGTTGTGCAGGTGCACTTCCTAAAGGCGCGCCAACCGGAATATCGCAACGATGACCGGGCTGACCATGCTCCGGATTCATTCCTGCAACCGCAGCGTTCGGCGTTGTGACAATCGATGGGTTACCGTTCGATATTACCGAGTCCGATGTTGCAATCTTTCCAGAGTCTGAAACCGAGGTTTCTTGTTCCAAAACAGTTGCAGACTGATCTTTTTTTGAACATGACATGACGAACAATGCGATGGCAAGAGATGCGATGTATTTAGATTTCATTTAATCGATGCATTAAAAATTTAAAAAAATTAGTTTTTCACCAACAAACGGAAACCTTCACCGTGTACATTAATGATTTCTAAACCTTCGTCGTCTTTCAACAATTTTCTAAGCTTTGCGATATAAACGTCCATACTTCGAGCTGTGAAGTAGTTTTCTTTTTTCCAGATTTTACGTAATGCCAAATCTCTCGGCATAAAATCGTTTCGGTGCAGACATAGAAGTTTTAGCAATTCGTTTTCTTTCGGTGAAAGTTTATATTCATTATCACCCACTTTCAATTGTCTTAACATCGAATCAAAATAAATGTTACTTATTTTGAACTGTTCCTGATCTTCATTTTCAAGCGTGGCACTACGCTGAAGGATTGCTTTAATTTTGTATAATAAAAGTTCGGTATCAAAGGGTTTCGTAATGTAATCGTCCGCCCCAATTTGATATCCTTTCAGAATATCCTCACGCATATTTCGTGCAGTTAGGAAGATTATCGGCGTATTTTTATCCATCTTTTTTACATCTTCCGCCAAAGAGAATCCGTCTTTTTTAGGCATCATCACATCGAAGATGCAAATGTCAAATTCGTTTTCAGTAAATTCCTTTAATCCTTGCTCACCATCGGTTGCTAGGGTAACTTCAAAGTTATTGATGGTTAAGTAATCTTTTAAAACTGCTCCAAAACTTTGGTCGTCTTCTACTAATAAGATTCTGTTGCTCATATCTGTAATTTTTAATTTTTTTGGTTAGTGATTCATTGGTAATTTGATGGTGAATACCGACCCTTTACCTTTGGATGAATCGACACTTATTTGGCCTTTATGCAATTCGATTATTCGTTTAACATAGGATAGCCCCAGTCCTTGTCCTTTTACATTATGGATATTTCCGGTTTCTTCCCGGAAGAATTTTTCGAAAATTTTACCTTTATTTTCAGTATCCAATCCCATTCCTTTGTCAAACACCTGAATAACATACCAGTTGCCTTCATTTGATGTTTTGATGAGGATTTCTGGCGTTTCTGGAGAGTATTTATTGGCATTATCGAGTAGATTGACCAAGGCGTTAGAGATGTGGAACTCGTCCAGCTTAAAGGTATATTTACTTGCGGTAAACTCTCGTGTTAATGTTCCTTTTCGCTCATTAACAATCAATTGGAATGACTCAGAAATCTTATTAATCATTTCCCGAACGTTAGTTTCTTTCAAAAACAACTCCACTTCATTCCGTTCCAATTTGGACATGTTGAGAACGTTTTCCACCTGCTTTTTCATCCGCAAGTTCTCTTGTTTGATTAATTGCGAATAGTATTTGACCTTTTCGGGGTTGGTGGCGATAAGATCGTTACCTAACGAATCGGTTGCCACAGAAATTGTTGCTAACGGCGTTTTGAATTCGTGGGACATGTTATTGATAAAATCGGTTTTTACATCGGCAATTTTCTTCTGCTTCATCATATAATTAATTGATACAATGTAAATACCCAAAATGGTAAGTAGTGAAAGAAAAGTACCTAGTAACATGGGAAGGTTGTCTTTGAAAAGCGACGTGGTCTTTCGCGGAAATACCACGGCTAATGAATATAGCGCCTTATCATTACCATCGGTAAATAGCGTATGCTTGTAGTTGAAATTATCTTTGTTTTTGGTAAAAGATTCGGTTGCGACAGATGTTATTTTGTTATTTTTATCAAATACACCAAAACCAAAGCGAGTATCTACACCATTAGCTTTAAGCTCCTTTTCTAGAATAGATTCGATGGTTTTTTTATCGACGCGTTTTTCAATGGGAACATTTGTAGCGCTTACACGAACAAATTCTTTCATTTGATATTCTCCCGATCCCAGTGTCGAGTTGAGGTCACTAGTTAAAATTTCCGGTGTTAAACCGCCGCCTTTTATTTTAAGTAAGCCTTCGTCGGTATACATCTTCGTACGAATCAAACTGTCTCCCTGATTCGAAATAGGAACATCCTGATTTTGAAGAATACTTTTATGATACGAAATCACACTCTGGGAAGCAGAGTCTTCTTTTTGCTGTATTGTAGTTAATGTGGGCTGTTTGCTATTAGCTATAACGGTATTGCCAAAGTTCTTATAATCTTCGTTTAAATATTTATTAATCTCAAACTCTGATATTTTCTTCACAGATTCATCTAAAGCAGTGCTCACTTTATTAGAAAAATCCTGATCTAAGGCTCCGTAATATTCTTTCAGCCACTTAATTTGTAATGTGACGAAAATGATCAGCGAAACCGACATTAAAAAGGAAATAATAGGAATAAACCTTTTATTCATAACTCATTTTCTATTTGAAATGTTAAAATTAATGCTTTTAAGAATATTAAAACAAAAAAAGACACAAAAAATTGCGTCTTTTATATTAAAATTTCGATTTTTAACAAATTTTTATTAATTGATCTTCTCTAAAACAGCTGGTGGAAACAGTTTTTCATCGATAAAATAATGGATTATTGCCTTTTTCATCAAGAGAGATTGCTCATTCGGTTTTAGTTCGGGAAGTTCTTCCACTTCATCAAAATGCGGAAAGCCGCCCTCATCATAATGGGAAAATTTATAATAACCGAAAGGTTCCAATAAACGGCAAACCGCAATATGAATCAGATTTACCTTATCGTCCTTGGTATATTTCTGACTGCCGCTACCTAATTCCTGAACTCCAATTAAAAATAAAATGGTCTCAATAGTAACATTTTTTTCGGTGTCGAATTGTTCCTGAAAAAAAAGTTCCACCTCATTCCATAGTTCTGCTTCT